>CAZYID010000184.1:0-6969 GCA_964646595.1 uncultured Spirochaetales bacterium
ATTTAAATTTTATAAAAACAGCACCTAAAACTGACGATGTTACTGCTTTAGTAATCCATTTTACTTAATAATAAAGATACAGAGATGAAAAAACCAAAATTTAAAGTATTTGATAGAATAGGTGTTATAATTATACCGTTTAAAGAAATAATAGATAAAATAAATTCTCAAAATTCATGAATTTTTATGTAAATAAATTATGTTTTTAAATTGACTTCAGATAACAACTTATTAATAATATTTATTTCATCTTTAGACAACATAAAATCACATGCATTTGCATTTTCTTCAGCCTGCTTAGGATTTCTGGCGCCTACTAAAGCTGCAGTTATTCCTTCTTTTTGAATTGTCCAATTTATAACAAGCTGTCCAAGTGTAATGTTTTTTTCTTTTGCAATATATTTAATTTTATTTAGAAAAGCGTTTGTTTTTTCTATATTTTCTTTTTTAAAAAAAGGTGATTCTGCCCTATGATCCCCTTTTGGGAATTTATAATCTGTTGTTATTTTTCCTGTTAAAAGCCCTCTTTGAAGAGGACTGTAAGCAAGAATACTGTAATTATTTATAGTGCAATACGGAATTACATCATTATCATTTATTTTATTTATCATACTGAATGGAATCTGATTTGAGCTTAATTGAAAAATTTTTTCAGTACTTTGCATTTGATCTATATTAAAATTACTGACACCACCTGCTCTTATTTTACCCGCTTTTTTAAGAGTAATAAAAGCTTCCATTGATTCTTCGATTGGAGTAGTTTCATCCGGCCAATGAATTTGATAAAGATCTATATAATCAGTTTGAAGCCTTTTTAGACTTTTTTCACATTCTTCTATTATACTTTCTTTTCCGGAATATTTATAGATATCTATACTATTTCCATCATTGTCAACTGTATTAAAATAATGAGTTCCTTTTTTTAAGTCCCATCTAATTCCGCATTTTGTAAGGATTTGAAATTTTTCTCTTTTTCCGTTTATTGCTTTTGCTACTATTTTTTCACTTAATCCAAACCCATATATTGCTGCAGTGTCAATAGTTGTAACTCCCAAATCATATGATTTTTGTATTGCATTAATTGAGTTTTCAATATCTGTTCCTCCCCACATCCATCCGCCAATAGCCCATGCGCCAAAAACTATTGCTGAAATTTTAATATCACTGTTTGCCAGATCTCTGTAAATCATAATCCTATCCAAATATTTAAGTTTATTTTTTTTTTACTATATTTCAATAAGATTTTTAAGTCAATATTATTCTTCTTCTTGACAAATTTTTTAATAATACATATATAATTGTTAACAATGAAAAAGATTTTTTTATTTTGTATTATATTAATTTTTACTCTATCAGGATGCAAATATAAACATTATTATAATCAAGATAAAACAATAAGATTATATATTGATAGCTATTTAATGTTAAAATTATTGCAGGAGAAAAAATTTAAATTTGATAAAGTAAATATCGTAAGTTCTAATAATATTTCATATAAAGATGATCCTTTTAAAAGACTTTTAAATAGAGATGATTATGTTAAAGACTTTGAATTAATACCAAAAGAATGGAATACAAATAACAGTTATAATAACTCTTATTATGATGTTAATGAAAAATATCGGAAGTTTTTAATAGATCCATGGGATGATATATTGTTAAAAGTATTATATGCAGATATTCTGGGATATAATATAGAAGATTTTGGTAAATTATTATCATTAAAATCCGGGAAAGGTGATTATACTGATACTCATATTTTTTTAGCATTATTGCTGCTTAAAGAAAATAAAGCTTTTGATGAAAATCAAATAAATAATCAAATAAAAAGTTTAGTTAAAATTTTAGTTTATACTCAGGATAAAGAGAATGAGTTTAGTGATTTATTTGCTGAAAGAATTGTCTTTTTATATTGGGCTGGATTTGGTAATCTTGTAAAAAAAGAATGGATAAATATTATTAGGAAAGCAAAAAACAAAGATTTTGGTTGGCCGCTTTATGAAGGGGAAGAATCAAATCCACATTCTACAGGACTTGCTTTACTTTCTCTAATATATTTTAATGAAGGTAAAAATAAACAAGATTTTTATTAATATTTTTTTGTTGTTCCTATTTTTGTTTTTTTTTAATCCAAAAAAACACTTAAAAATCTTTTTTATTGACTTGAACATGTCTCAAAGATTATAATTTTTATTAGAACCTTAAATATAAAGGGTTTTATAAAATGAGCACGAAAAAAATCAATAATAAAAAAAACAATTTCAATGAAGATGAATACAGGTTTTTAACAGAAAACATGACTGATGTTATTTGGTCTTTGAGTTTAAATACAATGCGTTTTACATATGTAAGCCCTTCAGTAACAACACTTCTTGGTTATACACCGGAAGAAGTTTTAAATAAAACATTAAAAGATATTGTTACAAAAGAGTCTTTAAATTATATACAAAAAGAGCAGCTTTTACGTATTAAAGCATTTAAAGAAGGGGATACTGCAAGTGTTTCTCAAACTTATGAATTTGAACAGATTTGTAAAGACGGCTCTACAGTTTGGATTGAATTAACAACAAAATTTATAGAAAATGATAATGGAGAAATTGATGTTGTTGGAGTGGCAAGAAATATTGAAAACCGTAAGCAGACAGAGGATGCGCTTAGAGAGAGTGAGGAGAAGTACCGCTTGCTGGTTGAAAATATACAGGTTGGTATAAGTATTTCTCAAGGAAATAAAATTATATATGCAAATAAAGCATTAATGGATATGTTTGGATTTGATAATTTAAAAGAGTTTGTTTCAAAGCCTTTAATAGATTATCTCACACCACAGTCACAAAAGTTTGTTTCAGAATGGCGAAAAAAAATAGATCAAAGTGAAAAAGGTCCTTTTGTTTTTGAACAAGATATTATAAGAAAGGATAGTATAATAAGGACTTTACAGCTTACAATTTCATTTATTATATATAATGGGCAGAATTCTGTATTAACCTCTTTTAGAGATATAACAGAACAGAAGAAAATAGAAGAAGAAAATCGGATACTTGCAGAGTCAATGGATACTGCGCCGGCTTCAATTACATTTCATGATCTGGAAGGTAATTTTATTTATGCTAATCAAACTACTTTTGATATGCATGGTTATACCAAAGAGGAGTTTTTTAAAAAAAACCTGCATGAAATTGATGTTGAAACTAGTGAAAAATTGATTAAGCCGCGGATAAAAAAAATTTTAGAAACAGGGGAGGCATCTTTTAATGTTGAACATTATAGGAAAGATCATTCGATTTTGCCATTATATGCTTATGTAAAAGCTACAGAATGGGAACAAAAAAAGGTTTTATTAAGTATAGCTATTGATATGACTAAGCAAAAGGAAGCAGAAGAAAAGATTAAACTCAATGAGTCCCGGCTTCAAAGTCTTTTTAATATTTCTCAGTATGAAGAAAAAAACACTCAGGACCTTCTTGATTTTGCTTTAGAAGAAGCCATTAAATTAACAAGGAGCAGGATTGGATACATTTATCATTATAATAATGAAAAACAGGAATTTATTTTAAATACATGGTCAAAAGGTGTTATGGAAGAATGTGATGTTGATAATCCTCAGAGTATATATAAACTTGAAAAAACCGGCTTATGGGGTGAAGCAGTAAGGCAAGAAAAACCAATTTTAATTAATGATTTTAATGCACCTAATCCTTTTAAAAAAGGCTATCCAAAAGGACATGTGAAGTTGCATAAGTTTATGACAGTCCCAATTTTTGATGAAAAAAAAATTGTAGCAGTAGTTGGAGTAGCAAATAAAGAAAAAAATTATGATGACTCAGATGTCAGGCAGTTAACATTGCTTATGGATGCAGTCTGGAAAATCACTGTTAGAAAAAAGGAGAAAGAAGAATTATCAATTTATAATAAACAGCTTAAAATATTACGCGATATTTATAAAGGAATACTTAATTCTCGTAATACATTGGAAACCATACAAAATGTTTTAAAAACATTAAAAGAGTTTATTGCCTATAATTATATAAGTATTTTTTTATTTAATAAAGAAACTAATACGTTTGAAGAATATACAATAAACCTTAGTCATGACTCAAAATTATATAAAGGAATAGAGTCTTCTTTTTCGAATGAGTGGATAATTGAACTTTCTAAAGGTAAAACATTTTATTTTAAAGAATTATCTTTAATTAAAAAATCCGATATAATAATAAAGAAAATAATTAACGAAGGAATAGTTTCTTTTATACAGGTACCAATGCTGGTATATGGAGAACTTGTCGGAACTCTTAATCTTGGTTCTGATAAAAAAGATTTTTTTACTGAAAATCATAAAGAGATTTTAATAGATATAGCAAATGAACTAGCAATTGCTATTCATCAGTATAGATTAAACGAAGAAATAGAGTTAAGTAAATTGAAATTGGAAGAAAGAGTACATGACAGAACTGCTCAATTAGAGAAAGCAAATAAAGAGTTAGAATCTTTTTCATATTCTGTTTCACATGATTTTAGAGCTCCTTTAAGAGCTATTAATGGATTTAGCAGTATTTTACTTGAAGATTATAATAAAAACCTTCCAACAGAAGGACAAAACATATTAAATAAGATATGTTTATCAGCTAAAAGAATGGGGCAATTAATTGATGATTTGTTGTCTCTTTCCAGGATTTCTCGTTTTGAAATGAATTTAATTAAAGTTAATTTAAGTCAAATCGTTAAAAAAATATTATCTGTTCTTAAAAACATGCAAAAAGATAGACAAGTGGATTTTATTATTAAAGAGGGGCTTATTGCTTATGTTGATCCTAATCTTGTTCGGATTATGCTTGATAATTTATTAAGGAATGCTTGGAAATTTACAAGTAAAAATTCTAAAACAAAAATTGAGTTTGGTTGTTTAAAAGAAAAAGGGGATAATATTTATTTTATTCGAGATAATGGAGTGGGATTTGACATGAAATATTCTAAAAACCTTTTTGGAGCTTTTCATCGATTGCATAGTGATAAAGAATTTGAGGGTTCCGGAATCGGACTAAGTATAGTACAGCGGATCATTCAAAGGCATAAAGGAGAAATATGGGCAGAGGCTGCAGTTGGGAAAGGCGCTTGCTTTTATTTTATGTTTCTTGAAAAACAAAAATAAAAGTAAGCAGTTTAAACAATTTCATTCTAATCACCAGCTATTAGAATAATTTTACTTTTTTTGTTAAAATGTATATATTAAAGAAGCAAGGAGTTTATACTGCATAAAAATTTTATGTATTTTTGGATGGTTAAAAAAATTGGATGCTAATGTAAATCAAATAATATTACCAATAATACTATTATCAGTCTGTGCAGGTATATTACTAATAGAAAGTCTGCAATATTTATATGTTTATTATTTTACAAAAGGAAAACTTTATCTATCAATACTTTTTTTAGGATTCGCTGGATTTATATTTGTAACAAGCGAGATATTTGTAATCTCATCTGGAGCAATGAATTTATATTATATAGGCAGGTATTTTCATTTACTTCAAGCATTTACTGCAGCTTTGTTTTTATTATTTTTACCATTATTTTTATATTATTTTTTAGATTTAAATTATTATTGGAAATTATTGTTAAAAATATTAATGACTTTCTCCATAATTTTTCTTTTAATTTTACTATTTGTTATTTTTTTTAACCAAAAACTTTTTTTAAATTTTAATAAAGTATTTTCAAATACTATAAAACCGTGGAATATTGCTAGAGGTACTCCAGGATTTTTTTATTTAGCAAGAGATATCTATATTGGAGTAATATCTATTTTTAGTTTTATCTGTTTAATAGTTGATCTTTGTTGGCATAAAAAATATTTTTATATTCTTCTACCATTATTTGGTGCTGTTTTAGCGATTTCTTCGGGTGTTATTGATCTTTATTTTGCACTTGAAGAAAGAGGTTTTGGGCTTTATTCAAAAAGGATTTTTTCTTTTTTTTGTATTGGAGTAACTTTATTTATTATTTTATCAATGATTAGTGTTATGAAAAAATTTATTGATCAAACAAAGCAAATTGAAAAAGCTATGAAGTTAAAATCTTTAGGTGTTTTAGCCGGCGGGATTGCTCACGATTTTAATAATATCTTGTCCACTGTAATTGGTAATATATCGTTATTAAAGTATGATTATAAAGAAGATCAAAATTTTTTTGAACAAGTTATTGATATAGAAAAAGCTATTTCACGAGCTAAAGGATTGACATATCAGCTGTTAACATTCAGTAAGGGCAATTCTCCGATTAAAGACATTTTTTCGATTAAAGATTTGATTAAAAATACAACGTTATTTATATTAAGCGGATCTCATATTAAAGTTAAATTAAATTTTGATAAAAAGTTATGGAATGTTAATATTGATAGAGATCAGATAAGCCAGGTAATTCAAAATATTATAATTAATGCAAAAGAAGCAATGCCTAATGGCGGGATTTTAACTATTAATGCATATAATCATAAAGTAATAAGCAACAAGGAGAATATTAAACAGGGTAAATATATTAATATTAAGATAATTGATAAAGGAGAAGGAATTTCAAAGAAAAACATTAAAAATATTTTTGAACCATATTATACAACTAAAGAAAAAGGAAGCGGTCTTGGACTTTTTGTATGTTATTCAATAATTAGAAATCATGATGGATACATATATGCTTCATCAGATATTAATAAAGGGACTTGTTTTAATATTTATCTGCCTGCAGTAGAAGATCAGATAAAAGAAAAAAAAGAATTTAAATATAATAATATAAAAATTAAAGGGAAAGCATTAATTTTAGATGATGAAAAAATGATATTGAATTTGTTTAAAAAAATGCTGTCAAATATTGGCTTGGAAACTGTTTGTGTTAAAGAAGGCAATGAGGCTTTACGAATTTTTAAAGAGAACCATAAAAATAAGGCTTCATTTGACCTTGTGATTTTAGATCTTACAATTAAAG
>CAZYID010000185.1:0-6961 GCA_964646595.1 uncultured Spirochaetales bacterium
TAAACTTCCTAATCCACACCGTTAACATAATCAAAAATTAACATACATATATACCTGCGTAATCACAAACTCTGTCCTCATAAAAACTTTTCAGTAATTCATTAAAGCCGGAAGCAGGAATATCCAATCCAAAAAAGCTATTTGAAAATCATAATTGCAATCTCCAAAAGACATCCCCCTCTAAAAAAAAATAATGATTAATAATTGGATATTTATAATTTGTTCTAACAATTAAACTTGGAAATTTTATTAAATTTAATACTTCCTTTTTTTTATTTCTTTAAATGATAGTAAATTTTAAAATCTCTACAATAAAAATATACATAAAGAATGCGTTTTCTTATCTTATTTTATCAATTGCAGATAATCCAGATAAAGTGTTATTACCTGAGCCTTACTCTTCATTAAATTAATCTCTTCATTTACTTTAGTATTCTCAGTATCCAATAAGTTTCTTAATTCGATTCTGGCTTGAGAAGACTTCCTTTTTTCAGTGTTATACTGTGAGTTTAATGCTTCTATACTCTGATTCTTTTTGTCTATAGTATCTTTCATCAATTCGATACTTGTTATTAAATTATTCATGTTAGTTTTGTAATTTCTCTTTGATATATCATACTGAAGCATCAGTTCTTTAAGTCTTAACTTTGACTCTTTATAATCACTTCTCGCCTTGAAGTTTCCTAATGGATAGCTAAACTCAATCCCCACTACAAAGTCAAGATTTGGATATTTATTGATCTCATCTTCATAGTTGTCCATATAGTTTTCTGACTGTCCAAAGACAGTATTACCATAATAAAATCTATAATCTGTATCTGACTCTTCTCCTGCATCCGGATGTCCTTCAGGATTATAATAGTATTCATGAAATTTTATATCAATATTTCCAAAAATATTCAATTGAGGAAGAGTTTTGTTAAGGCTTATTTTTTTTAGATACTCAAGATTTTCTCTATTTAGATTAAGTATCTTGCTGTTATTTGTTTCTTCAAATTCGACAAAATCGATTTTACTATTCTTTGCTGTTTCATAAAGTAATGTAAAATCATCCTTTGTCTCTCCTGGATTATTATTATCATCAGAAACAACTCCGGGATATCTTTTCTCTACATCAATAAATGCAGAAAGTTCATTTAGTATTCTCTTATATTCGATAACAGTCTGATTGTACTGCTGCTGATACATAAATACCGAGTATCTTGTTCTTTGATATTCATCATTCTCCACAATACCGGCTTTTAGTTTTTGAGCTGTCTGAGCTTCGAGTCTTTTCGCATTATCAATCGTTGTCTTAAGATAATTTAATATCTGATCCCATTGATACCAGAAGAAATACATTTTTTTATAGTAATTAAATATCGCTTTATCGTTTTCGAGTTTTTTTATTTTCTCAACCTCGAGCTTCATTTTGGCGTCTTTCATCGCATATCTGTCAAGAAAACCAAACCAATTCCGGATCAATGGCTGAGAGACGCTTACTTTTACTATAGAGTCTCTTGTTATCATTAAAAATTCTGTTTCTGTCGATTTCATTGTAGAATAATTAAACCCAGAATTCATACCATTAGAATACATCTGCGAATACTCAAAACCCAGTGTCAGTCTTGTTCCGGATGGAGCCGTAGCAGTAACACTTGTATCACTCTTAAAACCTGAGCTGTACCATACTTCTGAAGACGAGCTATCCGGATAAGTTTTTTTTCCAATACCACTGAATGTACTATTTAAAAGAGGATCATAAGTTCCCCATGATCTATCAACATTGTTTTCTGCTAATTCAAGATAAATTTGATTCTGCTCTAGTTCGGGCAGTTTTTCTTTTATTATCTCTATATATTCTTCATATGAGATCGGTTTTTTATCTGTCTTATCCTGCCCTAGTATAGAAAAGACAAATGCTATATACAAAATAATTACTAATGCTTTTTTCATAATTAACCCCTATATTCTATATTAAATGAAGAACATGTCTTCATTTTTTTTCTACAAATTTTACACCATATTTATTACTTGTTAAAGTTATTAACTTTTTCAGATCATCACCAACTACATATAAACTTGGAACAAGCAGTAATGTTACAGGTGTTGCAAAAAATATTCCATACCCTAAAGCCATCGCCATTGGCGCCATATAAATATCAAGACCACCCAGACCATATGCAAGCGGCAATAATCCTGCAATCGTTGTGATTGACGTTAAAATAATTGGTCTAAGTCTTTCTGATGTCGCAAGAGCCACTATTTTCAGTATGCTCTGGTCTTTTTTTTCTTTTATCAGTTTATTTATATGATTTACTAAAACCAATGCATCGTTTATTACAACTCCGGCCATTCCTATTACTCCGTTAAGAGCCAAAAAGCTAAACGGCAGATCGTGTAAAGCAAAAGCGATTATGACTCCGCTGATACCAAATGGAATAAGTGAAATAATCATTAGCGGCTGGCTTAATGAATTAAAAAGCAACAATAATAAAAAATATATTGCTAGAATAGCGATACCAAACGTAATAAAAAGATCTATCATTGCTTCATCCGACTCTTCAGCTTCACCGCCCTGATAAAATCTAATACCCGGATAATTTTTTTCCAGCATCACAGGGTTAAACTTTTCATAAACCTGATTTTTTACTTTGCTTGAGGTCGTAACATCCTGATCTATATCTGCAAAGATAGAAATTGATCTCTCTCCATCATAATGTTCTATTAATGAAGTTCCCGGTCCAATATCCAGATCAATAACTTCATCAAGTTCGATTAATCTATCTTGATTATTAGGTATTAAGAGTTTTTTTATAAAATCCACTTTTCTTCTGGATTTCTCTTCGATGATTAGTCTAAAATTAACATTTTCTTCACCGTAACGGACATTAGTTACAACATGTCCATCAAATGCTATCCGCACATTAGTTGCAATATCTGCAACCGTTAGCCCTAATCGTGCTAATTTCTCATAATTAATATTTAGCTCTACTTGTTCTTTGCCATGAGAATCACTTCTTTCAAAATCTTTAACACCCTCAATTCTTTTTACGAACCCCTCCACATCACCGGCAAGCCTATTTCTTGCAATATCATCAGAACCGATGATTTTTATCTCAACAGGTCTGCCTGTCGGAGGACCATCGGTTTCTACACTAAAACTGAATTTTCTAATACCATTAAGCTTATTCATTTTGTCTCTTAGTTCTTCTACAATTTGATCTGCAGTTCTCTTTCTTTTCGAATATGGAGTAAGATCAACAATAACAGATGCGTAGTTTTTACCTGTTAAATAACTTCTGCCTCCGTTACCAATTCTTATTGCATAAGACTCTATCTCTCTTTTTGAAAAATCCTCTAATATTTTTTCTATCTCGTACACCTTATCTGTTGTTGCCTGCAGTGATGAACCTATCGGAAGTTCAATACTTCCATAAAACCTATTTGACCCTTTTGATGGAAACATAATAAAATCCATTTTTTTAAAAGCATAAAAAAGAGTAGATCCTAATATCAATATGCCTAAAACAATTATTAAATATCTAAATTTCAGGATACCAGCAAGCAGCTTGTGAAAAGCATTTTTAACAGGGTTGAACCAACTTTTACCAATAATTGTTTTATGTTTTACTTCACTTTTTCTTAGCCCAGGCAAAAGATGCGCAGGCATTATAAAAAAAGCTTCAAATAATGAAATAAACAATGCAAGCCCGATAGTAAAAGGAATAACAAAAACAAATTTACCAAGCATTCCTTTCATAAAAAACATCGGCGCAAAAGCAAGGAATGTTGTGAGAACAGCCGTGAGAACAGGCAAAGAAATTTCTCTTAATCCATTAACGACTGCTTTGATAGGCTTTTCACCCTGCTCATACCGCTGATAAATTATCTCTGAAATTACAATAGCATCATCAACAATAATCCCTATTACTAAAACCAAGCAAGTCAGCATTATAGTATCAAGAGAAAGCCCCATCAAAGAAACAACAATAATAGTTCCTAATACTGCAAATGGGATTCCCATTGCAACCCAAAAAGCTGTTCTGAAGTTTAGAAAAATAGTCAAAACAATGATTACCAATATTAATCCGATTAAGCCATTTGAAGTTACAATAGTAAATTTACTCTCAACATTTTTTGATCCATCACCTGAAAAAACAAAGTTAACATTATCAGGTAAAAGCGATTTTTGTCTCTCTGTAAGTCTTTTTATAGCTTTAACAGTTTTTATTATGTCCGCATTTTCACTTTTTGTTACCTCATAAGAAATAACATTCTTTCTCTCTATTCTTGTCTTAAATTTTTCCTCTTCAAAATCATCTCTAATACGAGCAAGGTCTCTTACTTTAATAACTTTCCCATCAAATGATGATCTTACAATTACATCTTTTACTTCCATGGGATTATCAAACTCAGACAAGGTAACTATATTTTTTTCATTCACATAAGATTCGATCTCTCCACCTGTAGAATAAATATTTCTTGCCTTAATTGCCTTTACAATCTCATCCATTGATATATGCTTTTCTTCCATCTTATCATGAGATACTTCTATTTTGATTTCCCTGTCTCTATATCCATAACTTCTTAGGCTATGAACCCCACTTATCTTTTTTAACTTTTTTTCAAATCTCCTGGCATACTCTCTAAGTTCAGGATATGGAACATCTCCATAAATACCGACTTCTATGATTGGGAACAATGAAGTTTTATTCTCGTAAATATATGGTCTCTCGGTGACATCTTCCGGAAAATCAGTAATTTTAGAAATCTCATTTTTTATATCATCTTTAATCTCATTGAGATCCGTAGCTTCATCATCTAGCTCAATAGATACACTTGATAAATTTTCTCTCGAATAAGATACTATTTCTTTTATCCCTGCTATTCCTGTAAGCTTTTCTTCAATTTTATTTGTAACATTAAGCTCAACATCTTCAGGTGAAGCTCCGGGATAGTTTGTAATAATCCTCATTTCTCCTAAATCAACTTTAGGATACTGACTTTTATTAATTAAAAGTATTTGTGAAAACCCTATTAAAAAAACCATAATGGTTATCAAATATGAAAGTAAATGCCTCTCGGTAAAAAATTTAAATAATTTCTTCATATCCATTCCACCTTATATTTAGTTGCATTTATATTGCTTTGTATTCCAATTTATTTTTTGATACATGAGCATTCAAAAAAGTTTAAAAATATTTTTTTATTTTTGAAATACATAACCGTTTTTACAAATAATTGACTGTTCAGTCAATCGTCCATGAGTATGATTTTTTTATAATTGAAAAAATCACCCGAATAGGTGAGATAAATCGGAGGCAATAAATAAGTTTTAGAAGTGCCCTTTAGATGTTTTTTACAACAGTTAATAATTCGTATCTACTTTTGATCCCAATCTTTTCATAAATATTTTTAATATGAGTTTTTACAGTATTCACAGAAATAAATAAAGAATCTGCAATTTCTTTATTACTTCTACCGTTTAATAATAATTGAACAACTTCTTTCTCTCTATTGGAAATATTATACTCTTTTATAAAATTATTCAGAGGAATTTCAGATACGGTTATTTGATATTCTTTAAAATAATACTTAACAATATAGTAAGTGCATGCAATACTTAAAACAGAGTAAAATATAGGATGAATAAGGAAAGCAGGATCATCGCCAAAATGTACTATATGTTCTATAGGATTATATTGAGATATCTTTCCATAAAAATCACGTAAAAGCCCGGGAGAAGAAAATAAAGTTATAAAAATAGATGCTTTAGCGATATTTCTAATTTCTACATTCTTTATTTTTTTATAATTACGAAAGCCAACAATAACAAAATATATTATGATAATAATAAACACAAATGTTGATATATTTTCCAAATAACTATCTTTTATATATAAAATATCTCCTTCAACCCTTGCTTTAAAAGCAAATGGAATTATTATAATTAAAAATAAACTAACTAAAGATAATATTAAATTCTTAACAAAAGCATTATTAACCGAATATAAATAGTTAGTATAAAATCCGATAGAAAACATCATAAAAATAAAAAAGAATTCACTAGAATAATCAAGGTATCTAAAAAGCTCTAGATTCTTGATATTCATATTAGTCTCTAAATATGTAAATATCATCAGTGATAGAGTATATAGTATAAAGGGAAGAAAAAATAGAATATAATGTCCTAAGAACTTATCTTTAGTTTTACAAAAAATAAAAACAGGTATATTAAATGTAATGAAAAGTATAAGAAGAATAAAAATATTATAAATTAAAATTAAATGTGCCATTAATTCTTTTTTAAATTTTCAAGTTTTCTTAACGATTATACAATATTCATAATATAAAGTTAATTTAAATTTCATTAATTTTTATATGTGAATTATTTCATAACTCAAACTCCCACATTTTTTCATTAAAATGAATTTTGCTGTTATCAATGATTATTTCTGAATCATCATAAAGATAAATACCAACTTCCAAGTCTTCATTGAGGGAAAAGGATAATTCAAAATTTTCAATAATAAGTTTTGTTTTATTTCATAAATATATGCATGATTCTATATTAGAAATATCTTCATTATGAACACACAACTTTTATATTCAATTAAATTATGATTAATATCTAATTTCAAAATTTCTTTGGACATTAATTCTTTTTTTTCTTCCGAATTGCTGTTATCTATATGATAAACATATATTTGTTTTTTCTTTTGCATTGACTTTAATATCATATTTATTAAAGTCAATATCATAAAACTCAGAATTTATATTAAAGAGTAATCCCAGAAAAAAAACACTATAAATAGATATTTCCTCATTTTTTATATTCTCCTATTTAATATTATGCACCTATAATCTTTGTTCTCCAGAAAAAAGTTTTTCATCTTAAAATGTTTGCGAATAATCTCGTCACATCTTTTTATTAATTCAGTATTAATAAAATTTTTCTCATTCGAGCCACATGGCAACG
>CAZYID010000186.1:0-6958 GCA_964646595.1 uncultured Spirochaetales bacterium
AAATTTTTCTCATTTAATTAATATTAGGAAGCTCATATTATATTAATGATTAAAATTTAATTATTGTTTATATTTTTAAAAATAAATTGGATTGTTTCCTTCTTCTTATATATTCTTTACCTCCAGCATCCCATTTGAATGCCAAAGAAAAAGATTTTTCAGGACTAACAGTTATACATGTCTGACATATTATGCATTCAGTAGCGATTTGTTAAGTTAGATTTTATTATGTTTCACAGTTATTACCACATTTCCCTTCTTATGCCCTGAGTCAACATACTTATGAGCCTTAACAATTTGTTCTAATGAATATGTCCTGTCTATTACTGCCTTAAATTTTCCTGCTTCAAATAATTTATTAATTTGAAGAAGATATTCAGTCTTTAATTTTGGAGAGCCATCATCAATTGATAAATACTTTCCATTCAAAGAAAGAACTTTCTTACACTTTGCTTTTAGCTTTTTTCTATTAATCTTACCATTTGGTACTGCATCTAAAATTAAATCATATTGCTCTAGACTTTCGGCAAAATCCCCTTTCGTATAATCAATCACTTTATCTGCTCCCAAAGATTTAACCAGTTCTATGTTTTTTGCACTGCATATTCCTGTAACTTCTGCGCCAAGGTTTTTAATTAGCTGTACGAAAGTTGTTCCAAAAGCTCCTGAAGCACCATAAATAAGAACCTTTTGCCCTTTTTGGATATTGCCTTTTTCTATAAAATATGGAGCTAAAACACCTGCATAAGCAACAGCTGCTGCTTCTTCATAGCTCATATTAGGAGACATAATCACAAGACAGCCTCGCTTTGACTCATCTTCAGAAATACATAGGTATTCTGCATATGTTCCAAAACTAAAGCCTGTAAATCCATAAACCTGGTCTCCTTTTTTAAATCTTTTTACATTAGTACCAACGGATTCAACAACACCTGCAAAAACAAGTCCAAGTATAGGATTTCTAGGTTTTCTAAATCCTATCATCATTTGAAACATCAGCTTTAAAAGAATAGGCATATCAGCACTACGAATCAATACATCACTTCCTGTTACTGCTGTTGCGAAGTTTTTTATGCACACTTCACTGTCCTTTGGTATAGGCTTTGGCATCTCTTTGTACTGTAAAACTTCAGGCGGGCCATATTTATTACAAACAACTGCTTTCATGAATTTTCTCCTTTTTTAAAACTAGCTTAATCCTTTAGATTGAATATTAATTATGTAAATATTAATCTTTTACTGCAATTATATATATTGCCTTTGTTTTATTTCCCAACAATAAAGCTTGATTTACTTTAAATCCAGTTAATTCAAGCATTTTTGTTGCCTTTTTTATATCAATACTATTAGCATTTTTTGGAGGTTTTCCCCATCTCTTTAAAAATCTGATAGCTAATTTAAATGTTTCAATAAATGTCATTCCGCTGTTTGTAAAACTGGCTAATATTATTGTTCCCTTATTTTTTAAAACCCTGTAACACTCCTCTAATGCTTTTAAAGGATTTTCTATAACATGAATTAAATTTGCCATAAAAACTGTATTAAATTGTTCATCTGAAAATGATAAATTCATACAATTTTCTTTTTGAATTATAATATTTGAAAGTTTTTCAAATTTCTTTTTTGTTATTTTAAGTAATTTTGCTGAAATATCTGAAACAATGAGAGTTTCTGCATTTTTGTATATTGTTTTAGTAAAATATCCTGTACCACATCCTAATTCCAAAACATTTCCCAGCTTAGATAATTCACTTAACTTGGAAGTTATTATATTAAGTAAATCAATTCCAACAACAAATAATTGATTATCATCATAATTGCTTCCATATTTGCTCCAATAATCTTTTTCTGTTTTATCCATCTATTTCTCCTGTATATTAATTATATTACCTGCGAAAATTACCAATAGTAATAAATTATTTTAAGTCTTTTATTTCTTTGTATCTATAACATGTCGTTACATGATCATTAACCATTCCTACTGCTTGCATGAAAGCATAGCAGATGGTTGATCCTACGAATTTAAAACCTTTTTCTTTGAGTACTTTGCTCATTTTATCGGATTCTTTAGTTGTTGCAGGTATATCTGACAATGTTTTCCAGAAATTTGTTATAGGTTTGCCACCTACAAATGACCATATGAAATCTTTAAAAGAGCCATGATCTTTTAAGATTTGTAAATACAGTTGAGCATTTTGTTTTGCAGCAGCAATTTTTAATTTATTACGAATGATACCGGGATCTTTTAGTAATTGTTGAATTTTATCATCTGTCCATACAGCCATTTTTTCAGGATTAAAATTATCATAAGCTGCTCTATATGTTTTACGACGCTTTAATATTGTTATCCAGCTAAGCCCTGCTTGAGATCCTTCGAGTATAAGCATCTCAAAAAGAGCACGATCAACATATAAAGGAACTCCCCACTCTTTATCATGGTATTCCAGATATATTTCATCATTGGTACACCATTCACATCTTTTTTTCATGTTTTTATTTTCCTTATACACATGGCTAAACTGGTTGGTATTCAGGTATTTATTTTAATAAATTTATTTCAATTAATTTAAAATCTATTTTCAATATCCTGAAAACTCTAATTGAAAAAGAAAAGCCTTTTTGTAAAAGCCCCTGATATCAGCTGGGGCAACTCTCGGCAGATGATCTGTATTACTCCATAATACACTACTATCAGTGTTGTAAATTATAACGATTTCAGGCGGATTGTCCGGTCTATCAGTTACTACTTTTAAATATTTTATTATTCTCTCTTCTTCATCGAAAAAATAATAATAAGAAATACCCCAGGTTTCATGTCCGACATCAACTGTGACTGCAACAAGTTTGTGAGTATCATATGTATAAAAAAAATGAAATACTGGTGGTATTGTTTCGAAAGCTTCAATAATATTTTCAAATCTTAGCTTTGGGTACTTGCCTTCTTTTATTGCTTTTTCAATTGATTTAACTTTTGTATTCACTACTTCAATTTGGGTCTTTGCTTCTTTCGTAAATACACTAGTACTGATAGTTATACTTATAAAAACTACAGCAATAATAAATTTTTGAAATTTCTTCATTAATCCCCTTCTTCATAAATTTAAAATTTAATTAACATGCAAATCCAAGACAAAGAAATTGTCAAGATTATTTGCTTGTTATGGTTTTACTTCATAGCAATAGCACAATGACATTTTTGCGATCCTTTTTCACGTGTAATAATGTCAATTACATTTGAAAATCCGTTGCGTTTTAGAAGTTGCTCAATATCATCTTTACTATAAAATTGAAATATATTCCTGCTTAGCTTTTTCCTTTGTAGATATTCTTTATCTGCAAATCCCAAAACAAGCTTTCCCCCGGGTTTCAAAATTCTATTTATTTTCTTTATATAACTATCCGGATGCTTCCAAAAATATATTGTATTTGCAGAACATATTTTATCAAAGCTGTTATCATTATAACTAGTTTTTTCAAAATCACCTTGCTTTATAATTATCTTACCTTTGCCAATATACTTTTTATTCCTCTTTTGTGCTATTGCTGCCATTGTATCCGAAAAATCTATACCCTCAATTAAGCCTTTATTTACAATAACCGCCATTTCAGATATTAATTTACCTGTCCCGAATCCAATTTCTAAAACATGGTCAGTTTTTTCTAAGGTTAACATTTCTTTCATAAAATTATTCAAGAATATGTTCCCAATATCAAAAATTTTTGACATAAATAATCGTCCAAAAATTCCTGACGGTTTTCTAGCTTGTTTCGAAAAATAATTTTTAAATCCCATACAATTAATTCCTTTTATTTTTAAAATATAACAATAAATTAACCTGCGAATCCATAACAAAAAAGTTTTCAGGTTGAATTTGTTTTTAACAAGTAGAATTTTTTATGCAATTTTCCTTTTTTCAAGGTTACGTTTCAACACTTTCATAAGTTTTTCAACATCATTTTCTGTTACAATTAATGGCGGCATTAATCTAATTGAAACGTCTTTTGGAGAATTAATAAGCAGTCCATCCTGCAGACATTTGGAAACAAAATCATTTCCTTTTGTTTGTAGCAAATCAAATGCTATTAGCAATCCTTGCCCTCTAACATTTTCAATTTCATATTGTTTTGAAAATTCACACAATTGTTTTTTAATAAGATCTCCCATTATTCGGCTGTTCTCAACAAGGTCTTTGTCTAATATTTCTTTGAGTACTGCTAAGCCAACTGACATTGCTAAAGGTTGTCCAGTGTATGTACCGCCCTGGTCACCTGGATCAAAAATATTTAATTTCTCTTTTGTAAGTAAAGCAGAAAGAGGAAAGCCGCCGCCAATCCCCTTAGCAAGAGTCATTATATCCGGTTCTATACCATAATGTTCATAACAAAATAGTTTGCCTGTCCTTCCCATTCCTGTTTGAATTTCATCAAAAATAAGAAGGATATTTTTCTTGTTACAAAAATCACGTAATTTTTGTATGAAATCAAGACTAGCTACATTCACACCACCCTCACCCTGAATAGGTTCAATCATAATAGCGCATGTATTTTCCGTGACTAATTTTTTAACAGAATCAAAATCATTAAAAATAGCTTTAAAAAATCCTTTTGTTTTTGGCTCAAACAATGTTTTCCAATGTTCTTTTCCTGTTGCAGACATTGTTGTAAGTGTTCTTCCATGGAAACCTTGTTGGGTTGTAATGATGTCAACTGCACCATTTTTACAAACATTTCCAAATTTCCTTGCCAATTTTATTGCACCTTCATTTGCCTCTGCACCAGTTGATGAAAAAAACACTCGTTCAAAGCAGCAATTATTGACTAATAATTCTGCATATTCCAGCATTGGCAAATTATAAAATGAAGGGCTTGCATTAACCAAAGTTCTGGACTGCTTGGTAAGAATATTGGAAATCACCTTGGGTGAATGACCTAAGCAATTAACTGCCCAGCCGCCAATAAAATCTAAATATTCATTCTCATTAGTATCATAGAGATACATCCCTTGCCCTTTGTACATTATAATGTCCGGCCTGTTCGTTACTTTGAGCAATTTATTATTTGCTATTTTTAATAATTCTTTTGTATTCATCAATACTCCTTTTGCACAAAACGCCCGTTTACTTGCGAGCCATGATTGACACACGTTCTTGTGTATATAATAACCATGAAAGCGGGTTTGTCAGCTGCATGTAATTGTTTTGCTGCTATCACTTATTGAAACTTCAATCATCTATACAATAATTCTTGATTATAAAGCTGATTTCAAAAAAGAGATATTCAAAACATCTTCTGTAATAAACACTTCATCATTAATAATCTCAATATTATATGCGGTTAATACATTTTTATCAGTAAAATTTAATAAATTATTATATTTGTCTGCTTCTTTTCTTGGGAACCTGATTTTAGTCATATCATTTGACTCAAAAATCAACTTTTTATTTTTACCAAGTTCCTTAAATTCATCAAGTTTATAGAACTTTATATGACCATCGTCTTTCATCTGCATATATTTATTAACAAATCCATCGGAATCAATTTCATTTGGAGTGGGATCAGAAATAAAAAGTTGTCCGCCAAAATTCAATATCCTGGATATCTCACTAAAACACTTCTTAATATTTGGAAAATGATGAAGCGCATACCGCGCTATAATTATATCAAACGCATTATTATCAAAGGGGAAGTTTATTCCATTATAATGAAAAAAATCTAAGTTTTTTATTTTTTTTTGTTTGACATTAGCAGCATTTCGTAAAATAGTTTTTTCAACAATATCAAGCCCTGCAACAATGCATTGTGGATTTGTTTTAGCAATATAAAATGCAAGGTATCCTGAACCTGTTCCTAAATCCAGTATTCTTTTCCCGGGCTCTATCTTCAGTCGTTTCATAATGAGAGAAAGGTGATCCGGATCTTGTGTTTGAAGATTATAATATTTATTTTCTAAAAAGCTTTTCTCAAATTCTTTTGCTGTTTTTTTTAAACTGTTGCTCTCATTCATAATTTATCCGGTATATTATTGAATTATATAATTTATCATATTTATAAACTTGACATATGCAAATTATTTCGCAGCACACCCAGGACATATGTTTTTCATCTTGCATATTATGCAGGATTTTTTTCTAAGAGTTACAGAACTCATCACTACTAAAAACAAAAACACTATTGCCATACCGATTTTTATTAAAGAAAATATTTGAACGATTGATATTCCTCCAAGTATCAAAGGAAGTAATGCCATCAAACCATAAAATATAGGGATAATTGCACCGCTAATTCCGCGGCCAAAATCATTCATTTCTCCTTGCCGGCAATATACCGCTGATAACTTACCCCATCCAGTATGACAGCGTTTTCCATAATAGTAACAATTTTTACATACCAAAATTCTCATCACATATAATACCATTACTAAACCAAATGTTAAATAAATACAGGCAATCAATGGCATAAATATCCAGCACAAAAAAGTTCCAACTGCAATCCATAGAAACATAAATAAATTTTCTATAAACACAGTTGATATCGAATATTCTTCAAGTCCCTCGTGAAATAGTTTTTTTTCTTCTTTAGTCATAATTATTCTCCTTCATTTATCTTGTGTATTGTCAAAAGTATCTTAATTATAGAAACTTTGTTTACAATAAAATCTTTGGATATCTCTCACAAAGCTCACAGAGTTCACAAAGTTTTTATGAAGTTGTTCCATTTATTACTCTTTTTCTTTAACTCATAAGCTAATATTTTTTCATAAACTGATTCTAATAAACCTTGTCCTAAGATTTTATAAATTTTTATTGCGCATTCAATAATAATTCCTGATAATTTATTTTCATCCATTTTTAAACCTTTGTGTTCTTTGTGCTTTCAACTTCGTTTCCTTAAGGCTGAGTACAACCTTTGGGTCTGTGAGAGACTTTTCATTTTTTCATTATACTTTTGACACTTGCCT
>CAZYID010000187.1:0-6898 GCA_964646595.1 uncultured Spirochaetales bacterium
AATCCTGTCATTTATTGTTTATAAGCCTTTACTTAATGCGTTTTCTATTGCTTTTAGTATTACTTTACTGCTGTTTGTTGCTCCTGTTACAGTATCTATATCCATTGACTGTGCTTCCATAACTTTTTCAGGTATTACTACTGCTTTTTTTCCTCTTGCATTTTTGTGCTCTAAAAGATCTAATGCAACAATTTTATGATCTTTAACATTTATTTTTACAACAGCTTTAATAAATTTTAAATCATGTTCTCCTTTATAGATGCCGTTCTTAACCTTATTAAGATCAACATTATTAATTTTAAGTTTTTTAACTTCTTGTTTATATTTAAAAAAACCACAGCTTATTAAAGAATTAGCTAAAAAAATTGTAATAATAAAGAAGAATAAATATTTACTTATCTTGTTTTTTATCATTTTACTCCTTATTTATATTTTAAGTGATTAGGTTTTTAAATTAATTTGGATTGCCTCAAATCTTTAGTATAATAAAAGATTTATAGACAATCCATATAGCTTATTATTTTTTTATTCTTTTTAGAATATAATTATGGATATATCCAAATCCACGTTTTTCAATATGAGATGACTCATATTCCCACCCGTTTTCATACATAAAATTGAGCGTTTCGATTATACTGTTAAATAATATTTTTTCTCCATCTTTTTTAATATATTTTTTTGCAATCCATTTTTGACCAAAATCAACTGATATTATTGGTGGTGTATTAAGTTCAAATGATGTTCCAACAATCCTGCAATATTGAATGTTTTCCGGAATTTCATTAATATCAAAGTTTTTTTCAACTTCACTTGCTATTAAAATAAATGGTAAAATTAGAATAAAAAAAATTAAAATATTTTTTTTCATGTTTTTCTCCTTTCTGCTTTTTATTATTAAGCGCATTTATAAATACTCTTAATAATTTTAATTAGACTAAATATATATTCATTTTTAAAAATAATAAAAAACATTTATATGAATGGTTCATTATTAAGGTTATATGGTAAATAGTATTTATGAATGGATAAATTTTAAACTAAATATAAACAGATATATAATATATTAAGGATAATAATCAGGTAGAGGCAAAGTAATTGTTCGAATGACATTCTATTAATATAAAAAATATACTACTCATAGCTATATCATAATGATAATAATTTGATATTTTTTAAAGTATAATATTTTTAAAGTAGGAGAAGTTTTATAAATAATTAACAAGATTTTTTTTCATATTTATAAGAAAAATATTTTATTTTAGTATTTTTTTGGAGAAGAGATTATAATTTTTTTATTATCATTTGGGAAAATTATTTTTTAAATAATCATCCAGATATAAGCATTTTCTACTTAGTTTTTGCTTGACTCTTATCAGTTATAAATTTTTTCTATTTAATTATTAGGATTAAATACTAACAACTATTATATTATTTCCACTTATTTCATCTTTTGATGGAGGAGGAAATATATTTTTTGAATCAGAATATTCATTAAAATGTAAATCTAAAATATCTTGAATTATAATTTTTAAATTTTCAAAATTATTTGCGCTTGCTTGATAATTTTTTAACTCTATACCTTCTGTATAGTATTCACCATTTTTATCGGTATAATATTTAAAATGATATTTCATATTATTTCTCCATTTTATATTGCCTTAATTTTTTAAAATTATATTTTAATGATTATTAATTAATTATAAATATAGACGCATAAAAAAAGGATTTGTTGCAATTTTTTTTAATTCTAGTCATACCAGGATATTTAAAATTTTTTTAAAATAACAGTTAAAATTAATAAGTATTGTTATTTTTATCATTTATTATTATAATCTAATAATAAGTTCTTAATAATTCTTAACTTTTTTAATTTATGATTTTGAAAAGTCTATCATTATGACAGATTTATTAAAAATGATTTGTTAAATTTTAAATTAGTATATTCTGATAAAATTTTAAAAGGGGGTATTATGAGAATTTTAATTACCTTTGATCTTAAAAAAGGTCAAAGTTATAAAACTGCATATGATTTTCTTAATAAAGAGTATGATTTTGAAGATTTTGATTTAGATGAAAATGTTTTACCTACAACAACATTGTTTAGCCATTCAACAGGATTTGATAATTACAGTGATTTTTTATCAGATGTTAAAAGTAAAAAAGAAATAAAAGAATATTTTGAAAGATTTCTTATAATCGAAGCAAAAGAATTTAGAATGTTATATTAAATTAATCTATCAAATCTAATTTGAAATATTCACTTGCTTTTGATAACGCATCTTGACTCATACTATATTCAACATATTTTATCTCTTTATCTTTTCTAGAAATATATACCCGTTTTTATATTTTTTTCTATACTAAGATATATTAATTTTAAATATTGGTTTATCTGATGGGCCAACATCTACATAATCATTATTTAATTGAGAATGAGAAAGAAAAATTGATTTTTCTTTGCATGCTTCTTCAATATCATAATAAAACCAGTTCCAATCTTCAGAAATTTGATTAGTATCAGTAAAAGTAATTATTGCCCGCCAATGAATACTATCAACTGTTTTATAATATGTAATTTTATTGTTATCTTTAGAGCGTATTGAAAAAATTAATAGAAAGCTTAGTATTATAAAAAATAATTTTTTCAATATTTACCTTTATTCGGTTAATTTTTTATTTTTTCCGGGATTTTTTTCAGGATTTATTTCTTTAATCCTTGCTATACTATTTTCATCAGCATCTAATTTGTCAGGGTATATAAAACTCCATGTTAAAATAAAAAGCCCTGTAAGAATACCGGCAATAGCAATCAATTGAGCTGTTGATATACCCGGCAGCCATGACCATTTTCCCGAATCACCTCTAAAAAATTCTGTAATAAATCTTATTAATCCATAGCCCATAGCATACCAGGCAATTCTTCTTTTGGTTATCCACTGGTTATTGCCGGTTAAAATAATAAATAAAAATAAAAATATATTTAAAAATATTTCATATAATTGCGTAGGATGTAATGGTGTACCCGGCATATATTTGTAATATGCAACACTTTCCGGGTTAAATACAATACCCCATGGCATATTTGTAGGAACACCGGCTCCATCACCATTTAAAAAACACCCGACTCTGCCAACTATTTGAGCTAAAATAATTGCAGGAATAACAAACTGCATATGGTAAAAGAAATTTAATTTTTTTATTTTTACATATATTAATGCTGCAATTAATCCTCCTATTACTCCTGTAATACTGATTCCTCCATTCCAAATTTGAAAGAAAATTAATGGATTGCTAAAAAAGGCTTTGGTGTCCCAAAAAATAAGAGAAAAAAGTCTTCCGCATATAATCCCTGCTATTATTGATAAAAAAGCTCCCTCATATATTATTTCAAGGTCTAGTTTATTATCTTTGCTCAATATTGTTAAATAAATTATTGCAGATAAAAAAGCGATTAAAAAATATAATCCTTCATAATTAGGAAGATTTAAAAAACCTAAATTAACATTAATTGGCAGCATTTTGTATTCTCCAATGATTGTAAAAGTCAAAATATTTTATCATAAAAATAAAATATAAACAACATTTGATTGTTTTCAGAAATTTTTGATATATGTATATGTTAAAAATTTTATATTAATAATTTCTGGATTGTTTTATTTAAATTGAATATAATGCTGACACAGAATAAAAAAAGAAGTAATTGGATTTTTGTATGCTTGATATGTGGACAGATTTTATTAAAATTATTGCTATATTTAGCGGATTGTTATTATCTGCTACTTTTCTAAGGGCAAAGTTAAAAATATTGCAAAATTTTTATGTACCTAATAGTGTCATTGCAGGATTATTAGGATTTATTATTTTTTCTTTAATCACAAAAATATTTAATATTAAATTATTAAATTTTGAAAATTATATTTATCACTTTTTAGGAATTACATTTATTGCTCTTTCACTTAAAAAATCAGAAGGATCAAAAGGTAAAGATGCTGTAAGAACTGCGTTTAGTTTTGCTTTGAGTTATGGATTACAGGCATTTATAGGTTTTGGATTGGCTTTAATAATATTTAGTAGATTTTTTCCGAAATTTAATCCTATTAATGGGATACTTGTACAGTTGGGATTTAGTCAGTCACCTTCAGTTGCACATAATATTGCTTTAGGATGGCAAAAGATAATACTTAGTACACCTAATTTAAGTTCCTCTTTTTTAGAAGACAGCGGGATTATTTATTCTACTGATATTGGATTAACTTTTGGCGCTATTGGATTTTTGATAGCTATTATTGTTGGAGTAATTTTAATTAAATATGGTGTTAAAAAAGGTTATACAGCTTTTTTAAAAGATGAAGATGTGATTGAAGATTATATAAAGAAAGGCTTTGTTGAAACTCAGGATAAAAAAGTTGAAGCAGGTAAACAAACAACCGTGCCCGAGGCAATTGATACTTTAACACTGCATATAGCTATTGTATTAACTATATATATTGCAACATTTTATTTACTGAAACTTTTTTTATTTGGGATTGAATATCTTCCCGAAGGTTTTGCTATTTTGGCAAAAGTAATAGTGAGTTTTCATTTTATTATTGGTGCACTAATTGCAATGCTGGTAAAAAAAGTAATGTATTTATTTAAGATTGATTTTTTACTGGATAATGGCATTGCAAATAGAATATCAGGTCTATCAGTTGATTTTATGGTTACTGCTTCATTAGCAGCAATATCTATTAAAGTAGTTATTAATTTTATTATCCCGATAATAACAATTTCTGCAGCAGCTGGTATTGTTACTATATTGTATTGTGCTTTTTTTATTTCAAGAAGTTTTGATAATTACAGATTTGAAAGATTTATTACTATATTTGGAATAGCAACAGGTACAATAGCAACAGGTATTGCTTTATTAAGAGTATTGGATCCGGAATTTAAATCACCTGTAGCTTCAGATATAATGTATGGCAGTGGATTAGCTTTTTTTATTGGAATGCCGATTATGATATTAATAAATTTACCGTTAAGAGCTTTATTATTTAAAGAAAATTATTTAAATTGGCTTTCATTATTATTTGTATTTGTTTATATATTATTTGTTATTTTTATATGGAGATTATTAAAATTAATTAAGTTTAAGAGACCGTATAAAAAGTTGTATTTAGATTAAACAAGAATATAAAAAAAGTTTATTTTATTAATTAGAAAGTATGAATATTGTTAAAAATTTTTTTTTATATTTATTTTCAATAATACTCTGGGTAATCTGGTGGATTTCAGCAATTATTCTTATTGACTTAAGTATTGTACTAAGTTTATTAACACCAAAACGATTTTGGGATCTATATGTAAAAATCATTTGTTTTGTTTTAACATTTTGTGTTTTTATTTTTCCAAGACATAGAGGAATAAATCCAAAGCAGGTGAGTTTTCCTGTTATTTATGCAGCAAATCATGTAAGTTTTTTTGATTTATTTATTTTAGGAACAATGCTTCCGGGAAATCCAAGGGGATTGGAGCTTGCGCATCACTTTAGACTTCCTTTTTATGGATGGTTTTTAAAACGATTTGGTCAGATACCAATTGAAGTTGGTAGTAAAAAAAGCCTAAAAAATTCTATTGTAAAAATTATTGAAATAATAAAAAATAAAAGAAGAAATATTCTTATTATGCCTGAAGGCAGAAGAACAAAAAACGGTAAAATTGGAATATTTAAAACAGGGGCTTTTTTTATTTCGAGAAAAACCGGAGTACCAATTGTTCCGGTTGTATTAAAGGGATTATACAAAATTAATAATTTAAATAGTATTATTATAAAACCCGGTTTTATTGATGTTAATATTTTGGATCCTGTTTATCCGGAAGATTTCTCTATTGATGATGAAATGGCTCAATATGTAAGAGAGTTGATTAGAAAGAAGCTGGAAGAGGATATTTAAAAAAAATAAAATAATTTTAATAAATATTCAATTTTTTATTATAATTATTACTGATTAATATATAATAAAAACAAAAAATAAAAAGAAAGGATAGGAAAATGAGAGTGAGAAATTTATTAATTATTTTTATTATTTTAATAAAAATAATATTTTTAGAAGATATTTTTTGTGAGGATAATTTTGAAAAAGTTATTAATAGTTTAAATACTCCTGAAAAAATTGCTGATTGGATTAAAAAAAATATTAAATATGTATCAAAGTATGGAATTAACGACTTCAATGATCCGGAAAAAACATTTGAAATTAAAGAAGGTAATTGTGCTGAAATGGCTAAATTAACATTTTACTTATTAAAAAAGCATGGTTATAATCCATATTTAATGGTTATTCAATTATCTTCAAATGATCCTAAAAATCATGTTGTTTGTATTTATATAACAAAAAATAAAAAAATAAATAAAATTGACAATGGACGCCTTTCAACAGGATATAATTCTTATAAAGCAATAGCTGCAAAACATGATCAAAATTGGTGGAGATATATATTGTATGATGATTACAAAAATTTTGATGCTCACAAGAGTCCAATAGAAGAGATTTATCAAAAAGAATCTAAAAAAGTTGTTAAAAAATATATTATAGATCAAAAACAAATTAGCAGTTTTTATCAGAAAGTTTTTAAAAATAAAAAAAATATAGATGTTAAAATAATGCCCAATCAGGGTAAAAAATATGAAACTTTGTATTATGGTGATATTGATGATTTTGAATCTTTAAAAAATATTAATAAAGCGCATTCAACCGGATCAACACATTTAATATATTATCAAAATAATACTGAAAAAAAAGGTATATATTCTATAATTATATCCGGTAAATCTTATGGTGATTTAAATAATCATTTTCAGTTTTTTTTAGTTAATTCAAAGGGTGAGACTTTTTATACATCCAACGAATATTCTTAT
>CAZYID010000188.1:0-6870 GCA_964646595.1 uncultured Spirochaetales bacterium
AAGCCCGTCTTTTTTGAAGGGCGGGCTTATAATTTATATATTTACTTTAGATATAACTTTTGCTCAAGGAAAGTTAATTTTGTAGATGATCTTTCAGTAAGAGTACCATAGTCAGCTATTTCCTGAGGTCCGGTTCTTAAAATTTCTCCACAAACTTTTACATCTTCCATAGTTTCCCAATGCATTATGTTAATCCAACTGTCATCACCTTTTGTAAACTCTAGATCGATAAATCCTTTGAAAGTTTTCTTAAAGTAATCATAGAATTTTTTTGCTTCTGTCATAAATTTTTGCTCATCTGTGTTTTCTTTGAGTTTATACTCAATTATTTCTGTAATCATAATTAGCTCCTTTTACTATATATTTTGTAGCATGCTACATATAATGTAGCATTAATTATATAATTGTCAAGTCTATTTTTAAAAAAACCATTAATAGTTTAATCTATTCAATAAAAATTTATATCTTTAATATTATTAACTTGATTATATTATTTTAGGTACTACTTTTTTACACAACATAGTTAGTTCACTATTACTTTATTTTGTTTGTTGAAGTAATAATTGAAGTATAACCCTTGGTCCTTCCGGACATGGTAAAAAATATAACAAAAGCTATAATTTACTTATTTAATAATTGAAATTGAAATTTATATATTGTATATTAAAAAAATGAAGAACAGAAAAACAATAGGTGTTTTTTTTGAAGGCCTAATTGATAAATATCAATTAGGAATTATAAAAGGGATAAGAGAAAATGCAGGAAAGAATGTAAATTTACGGTTTTTCCCTTGCGGTCATGTTCAATCAAGTGAACAGAATATGTCAAATATTCTTTTTAAAATTGCCGGCAAAGAAAATATTGATGGATTAATAATATTGTCGAATACTATATTCAGGTATTTTTCGAATAAGTATATTAAAGAATTTTGTGACTCATATGCTGATTTACCTATTATAAATGTAGGTTTGATAATTCCTGGAATTCATAGTGTAATTGTTAAAGCAGAATCAGGAACAAGCGAACTGTTTGATCATTTAATTAATGATCATAATTATAAAAATTTTTTATATATTAAAGGTCCGGAAGAACATCAGGAAGCTGATCACCGTTTTAATTTATTTAAAAATGTTTTAAAAAAAAACTCAATTGACTTTAATGATAACTTTGTTATTCATGGTGATTTTATTAAAGGTTCAGAAAGTAAAGAACTGGAAAGAATATTTAAATCTAAAGATGCCAAAAATATTGATGTAATAGCAGCAGCAAATGATAATATGGCTATTAGTGCAATAGAATCTATTAAAGAAATTGGATATAATGTTCCAACAGATTTTGCTGTTGTCGGGTTTGATAATATAATTGAAAGTAGATATATTGCATCTCCTCTTACTACAATTCATCAGCCGTTGGAAAGTATTGGAAGAAAATCAATTTCATTGATATTAAAAAAAATAAATGGAGAAAAAATTCCAGAAATTGTAAAACTAGATACAAAAGCAATAATAAGACAATCATGTGGCTGTTTTTCAAGAAAAGTTAGACAAATTTATAAATCAGATTTAATCCTTATTAATTATTCTAATTTAAAGTTAGATGCAAAAAAAATTTATTATGAGATTATAAAAAGTCAAATATTTAAATTACTTAATAATGTTGATGAAATTAAATTTATTAAAAATGAAATTAAAAAATTATTAGAATATCTCCTTGAAGATCTTAAAAATACAAAATTTTCAACTTTTATTGAATATTTAAATGAGCTTATTCGTCATTTTTTAATTAAAGATATAGATATTTCTTTTTGGGATGACTTAATATTAATCATTAGAGAAAAAATAATAACATTTTTAACAAAAGATGAATTATTAAGATTTGAATCAATTATGGAACAGTCACGTGTTCTTATTAGTGAAGTAACTTACCGCAATGAAGCTCTAAAACGTGTAATGATTATTCAACATGCTGAAAAACTTCAAAGGATTAGCTCTGAACTAAATACAGAATTTGATTTTAATGAATTATTACAAATTATAGGAAAAGGAGTAATAGAATTAGGAATACCGAATTTTTTTCTTTCTATATACGATAATGATAATGAATGTCCGGAATGGTCAAAGCTGTATCTTGCGGTAATTAATGGAGAAATAAAAACGTTTGGTACTCAGGGGAAAAGATTTCAGACTAAAAACTTGTTACCTGAAGCATTTAATGATAAAACAAAACAGTTTTCATATATCATAGATGCGTTATATTTTAAAAATGAAAAAATAGGATTTATAACAACAGAATATACTGTAGATGATCCTTTAATTTATACTTCGCTTAGAAATCAAATAAGCAGTTCTTTAAAAGGTGCATCTTTAATGAGAAAAACTAAAAATCATACAGAACAACTAGAAAATGAAGTGTTAAGAAGAACTGCAGATTTAAATAATGCAAATTTAAAACTTCAAGAAGATATAAGAAAGAGAAAATTGCTTGAAAAAGTAATATTAGATATTAGTGAAATAGAAAAAAGAAGGATTGGTCAAGATCTTCATGACGATTTATGTCAAATACTTTCAGGAATATCAATGCGTGCTTCAACTTTAGGTGATAGATTAAAAAAAACTAATGATAATAATGCAGATTTTGCATATGATATTTCTTCAATGATGAATGATTCTGTTGATAAAACAAAAAAAATAGTTAGAGGATTGTACCCGTCAAATTTAAAAAACAGTTTTGTAACAGAATTTAATGAGTTAATTAATACTTTAAATAATAGTTATTCTGCCAAGATTGAATTTGAATGTGATAAAAAAATTGAAATTTCAGAAGAAACTGCACTTCATATTTATAGAATTGCACAGGAAGCACTTAATAATTCTATAAAACATTCCGGTGCTGATTTGATAAATGTTACTTTAAATGTGATTAATGATAAAATTGTATTAAGAGTAATTGATAATGGCAGTGGATTTACTGAATATAAAACTAAAAATAAAGGATTTGGATTAGAAATTATGCAGTATAGAACTGATATTATTAATGGTTCATTAACTATTAGGAAAAACGGAGAAAGCGGAACAGTTCTTACCTGCATAGTATAATTTATTTTGAGGTATAAAATGTATAATATTATTTTAATAGAGGATCATCCAATCTTTAGATTTGGACTTGCAGAATTTATTAATCAGCAATCAGAGCTTAAAGTTACAGCAGAAGCAGAAAGCAGCTTTCAGGCAATTGAATGTTTTAACAAAGAAAAATTTGATATTGCAATTATTGATATTTCTTTAAAAGATTCTGACGGTATAGAATTAATTAAAACACTAAAAATAAATTATCCGGATACAATTATTCTAGTATTATCGATGCATGATGAAACATTTTATGCAGAAAGAGCATTAAAAGCAGGTGCAAAAGGATATATAATGAAACAGGAAGCATCAACAAAAATTACTGAAGCAATATATAAAATACTTAAAGGTGAAATATACATAAGTGATAAAATGAAGAACAAAGTTATTCAGAATATTTATGGAATAAATAAAAATGAGTCAACTTTAATAATTAATAAATTAAGTGACAGAGAGCTGCAGGTATTTAAATTAATTGGTGAGGGATTTGGAACTAATGCAATATCAGAGAAATTAAATTTGAGTCCAAAAACAATTGAAAATTATAAAGATCATATTAAACAAAAATTAAATATTAATAGTGCTTTTGAATTAAGAAAATTTGCAATTCAGTGGTCTAAAAGAAATGACAGTAATTAATATTCTGTTTTATAGGAAAAATTCACTTTATTAAAATCAGACTTTTTTCTTCTTTAATATAAATTTAAATCATTTAGTATAGTAAATATAATAAATATTTAATAATAAAAAATAGTACTGTCAAAAGTATCATAAAAATATGAAAAGTCTCTCACAGACCCAAAGGTTGTACTCAACCTTAAGGAAACGAAGTGGAGCGCGCAAAGAACACAAAAGTTTAAAAATGAAAAAAATGACTTATAATAAATGTCATATATTATTAACCTGTATTTTACTAATATTAATTTTAAATGGATTCATTAAAAATTAAAAAAATAATTCTTTAAAAGATTTGTCAGAGTAAAATAATTTATTAATCGATTGCGCAGTAACACCGGATTATTTTTATAAAAAAAATATATAGAAACAATTACAGTCAATAAAATAAAAAAAACAGGCATATTATGAAATCCTTAAAGTTTTATCAAAAAATAAACAGTAGTTGTTTATAAAATTAGTATATTGTTTATAGGGGGAATTATCCCTATACTTATAGTGTTTTTAACTATATATAAAACAGATTTTTAACCCATATAAATAGAAATAGATATATACTATATTTTCTTTATTGTAATACCTTTGTCAAAATCGGCTGTAGCGATAGTTAGTTTTTTGAGTATAACAGCAAGCTTGAACAATTTCTTTTTTTACCTCTGATTATACTTTGTACTCAAAGATACTGATAAGTTAACTTTACCTTATGATGTTTTTGATTTTATGGAGCAATATTATACAAAATGGTACATGATAATAGCTTATGCAACTCTGGCTGTTTTACCTTCGGTCATTTTTTATTTGGTTGCACAAAAGTATATTATTGAAAGAATAAGTGCAAGAGTTTTTAAAGGGTAAAAGGAGAAGATGTTTAATGTCTATTTCATATTACACACATCATAGTTCATGGGGAAGTTATTCATCATTTATTATGGGGATTATAGGAAAAGGTGGAGGATTTGCATTATCAGATGTTCAGCCGCCTGATAATAATATATATTTAGGTTATAAAATTGGTAATAAAAAATTAAAATTAATGCCTTTTTTTTCAGATAAAACTATTGGTTTAGATCAAGATGCATATGATCCGGAAAATAAACCGGTTGTAATAAGAAGTAAATATGATGATGTTGAAGTTATAAAAGAGAAAAATATAACAAGAGAAATAAACTGGTGTACAGAAAAATGGTCATGTGATTATTTAACTTTTAAATTAATTACTCCTTTTGATAAAATAAAACACCCAAATAATTCAAATAAAGATGAAACTAAATTTTTTATTGCTCCTGTTATTTTTGCAGAAATTATTTTTGATAACAGAAAAAATAATGAAGAAATGACCGGTTTGTTTGGTATACAGGATGTCAGAAGGATATTGTCAGATACTACCGGAGGAACTTTATTAGGGGTAGCTAATGTTAATAAATTTGGATTTGCCGTATTACCTGATGAAACTATATCCGAAATACTTGCGTGGGATATAATAAAAACTACCTTGGACCAGAATAGTCAAATTCAGAGATTAGGAAATGAAGGCGGGCTTAAATTTAATATTAAACCTGGAGAACAAAAAAGTTATAAAATAGTTTTAGGAACATATCAGGATGGTAATATAACAACAAATTTACCAATGCAGTTTTACTATACATATTTTTTTGAATCATTAGATGATATCTTAAAATACGGAATAAAGAATATATATTCATACATAGATATTGCTAATAAAAAGGATGAAGAATTAAAAAAAACAAATTTTAATAAAGATAAACAATTTATACTATCTCATGCCATACGAAGTTATTTAGCAAATACAGAATTATTAATTGACAAAAAAGCAGAACCGGTTTTTATAGTAAATGAAGGTGAATATCAGATGATGAATACACTTGATTTAACAATAGATCAAGCTTTTTTAGAATTATACTATACTCCCTGGACAGTAAAAAATGAATTAGATTTTGCATTATCAAATTATAGCTATGTTGATACAGTAAAAAATAATAAAAATTCAAATTTAGAGGGAGGCATATCATTTACACATGATTGCGGTGTTGCAAATATGTTTTCACCGAAAGGACTTTCATCTTATGAACTCTCAAATTTAGATGGATGTTTTAGTTATATGACACATGAAGAGTTACTTAATTGGCTAATTACTGCAGCTCTTTATATTTTTATAGAGAATGATTTAAAATGGCTGAACTCAAAAAAGGATATATTTAATAAAATATTAATATCATTAACTAATAGAGATCTTGATGATGATGGTATAATGGATTTAGATTCATCAAGATGTGAAAATGGATCCGAAATAACAACTTATGATAGTTTAGATGAAAGTCTAGGACAGGCAAGAAATAATTTATATCTTGGAGTAAAAACCTGGGCAGGGTATATTTGTTTAGAAAATATTTTTAATAAATTAAAAAAAAGTGTTCTGGCAAAAAAATCAGGGGAAAAAGCATCTAAATGTGCTTCCAGTATTTTATCAAATTATCAAACTGATCTTGGATTCATTCCTGCTGTATTTGAAAATGGAAATTCATCAAAAATTATTCCTGCAATAGAAGGTTTAATTTATCCCTGGTTAATTGGAGATTTTGATGCTGTTTCAATAAAAGGAAGATTTGGTAACTTTATTAAAACTTTAAATGAGCATTTAAATAATGTCCTTAAAAAAGGAATTTGTATTGATGAAGATTCGGGAGGATGGAAATTATCATCAACAAGTAAAAACACATGGATGAGTAAAATATTTATAAATCAATTTATTGCAAAAGAAATATTAAAAATTGAAAGTAATAAATGGGATGAATGGGATAAAATTCATGCAGATTGGCAAAAAATATCATGCAAAAACTGGGCTGCAACTGATCAAGTAAGAAGTGACACAGGAGAAGATTTGGGATCAAGGTTATATCCAAGGCTAATTACTTCTATTTTATGGATGAAATATAAATAAGATAAATAATTATTATATTTTTTATTATTTACAATTTTAAGACTTTATTTCAGACACAGCCCTAGCCCGTTTTTTAGCGAGCCACTACTTACTTTGTATTTTTTTCAAAGA
>CAZYID010000189.1:0-6840 GCA_964646595.1 uncultured Spirochaetales bacterium
TAATTCCAAGTGAAGCAAAAGCTTTTTCAGAAGAATTAATTTCTTCATTAAAAGAAGTAAAAGATGATGTTATTGTTATGATAGCTCCACCATTTACAGCATTATCTGTTGTGAATGATGTAATAAAAGGCTCTGTTGTAAAATTAGGAGCTCAAAATATAAATGAAAATGAAAAAGGCGCATATACCGGTGAAATTTCTGCAGATATGCTTTTAGATTTGGGTGTTGAATATGTAATTATTGGTCATTCAGAAAGAAGACATATTTATAAAGAAAGCAATGAATTGATTAATAAGAAGGTAATTTTTGCATTAAAAAAAGGACTAAAGCCAATATTATGTGTTGGTGAGCTGCTTGAGGAAAGAGAAGCAAAAAAAACAAATGAAATTGTAAAAAATCAAGTTGTTAATTGTCTTAATAATGTATCTGCTGATGACATGAAGAATGTTGTAATTGCTTATGAACCGGTATGGGCTATTGGAACTGGAAAAGTTGCAACACCGGAAACAGCAGAAGAAGTGCATTTATTAATAAGAGGGATAATATCTGATTTATATAATAAAGAAATCGCAGATGAAATGATAATTCAATATGGCGGATCTGTTAAACCGGATAATGTAGACGGATTAATGAGTAAGGAAAATATTGACGGAGCTCTTGTTGGGGGCGCTTCTTTAAAAGTAGATTCTTTTATAGAATTAGTAAATTTTAAACATTAAATATTAAATATAATAAAGGTAAATAGTATGAGTTTATTTATTTTGATTTTTTCAATTGTATTGATAGTTGTGAGTGTTTTAATAGTTTTGAGTATATTATTACAGGAAGATAAGTCAGGCGGAGGGATTGGTTTTTTAGGCGGTTCTTCTCAATCTTTTTTTGGAGCTAGTTCAGGATCTATTTTATCAAAATTTACTTCAATTTTATTAGTAATTTTTTTGATTTCAGGAATAGTTATAGCTATTTTAAGTGCCAGGTCTTCCAAAACAATTACTGATGTAGATATAACTAAAACAGAGTTTTCTGATTATAAAGCAAGAACAACAACTGTTGATACTAGTAAAGATTTTAAAGATAAAGATTTAACAGAAGACAAATCAATAAAATAAATTATTTCTTTTCTGTTTTTTAATTTTTATTAAATATAATGAATATTATTATTGATTTATATCAAAAAATTTATTAAAAAAAATAGCGTAATAAAAGAATTGTTTTTTCTGGAGTTTATTTTGAGTGACAATAAGGTAGAAGTTAAAGAATTTATCGTTGGAACAATTAAAGACGATGATATTACAGTAAATGACATTAATGATGATACAGTTTTAATCGGAGAGGATGGAATTTTTTTTGATTCTGTTGATGTTTTAGAATTAATAGTTGAATTGGAAAATAGATATGGGATTAAAATACAGGATAATGATTTAATAAAAGATAAACTTAGAACTTTTGGCTCTTTTTATGAATTCATTCAAGAAAATAAAAAATGAATAAAGTATTCATAACATCTTTTTCTGCAATTTCGTCTCTTGGTATTGGTATAGATCAATCAATGAAAAATTTATCATCTCAAAAACAATTGATCTGTATACCAAAAGAAGATGATAAATTTAAAAAACCATATTTTCCAATACATTCATCCTATAAACTAGATAATAAAAAAATTGCATGTTCTCAATATGCTTTAACTTTATTAAATCTAATTAAAGATTCATGGATCCCGATTTCACCTATTTCGTTATTTGTTTCAACATCTACAGGCGGTATTAAAGAAACAGAAGACGTTTATGAGGGATTAAAAGATGATTCAATAAAATACCCGTTATTTGACAGACATTTTTTTAATAGAATTTTTAATGATATAAAGGAAGAATTTAATAATAAAATAATAGATTCTGCAACGTTTTCAGTAGCCTGTTCATCTTCCGGGCATAGTATAATGCAGGCATATAAGTTGATAAAAAATGGCGTTATTGATAAAGCTCTTGTAATTGGTGTTGATGTTTTATGTTTTACAACTATGATAGGTTTTGATTCTTTAAAATTAGTTAGTTCAACAGGGACAAAACCTTTAACTCAGGAAAGAGACGGTCTTTCATTAGGAGACGGGGGAGGTATACTATTGCTGGAAAGTAATCCTCACATAGATCCAATAGCAGAAATAGCAGGGGCACATTCTACATCTGATGGATTTCATATTTCATCTCCTGATCCTAACGGTACTCAACAGCAAGAATGTATTTTAAACTCAATAAATGACGCCGGTATTAAAATAAAGGATATTGATTATATTAATGCTCATGGTACAGGTACTGTAATGAATGATGAAGTTGAGATGAAAGTAATATCATCTATGTTTCCAGAAGTAACTGTAACTTCAACAAAAGCATTTATTGGTCATACTTTAGGCGCTTCAGCAATTACAGAACTTTCTATTGTTCTTGAAATGCTGAAAAATGAAATAATTTATCAGCCGGATAATTTAGGTAATCCTATTGACGAAAAATATATACCACGTAAAACTATTAATAAAAAAGTTAAATACTTTTTAAAAAATTCTTTTGGTTTTGGCGGTAATAATGTAAGTATTGTAATTAAAAATCTTTTTTAATAAACGGTGTGATTAAGTGAAGAAATATTCTTTAATAACAGACATTTCTTTTGTAAATTCTAATACTAAAACAGTTGAAGAATTAATAGAATTATTTAAAAATGATTTTTTCAATGATGAGAATAAGTGGAAAGATTATAATTTATCTTCTGATATTCAATCTCTTTATGAAGGGATTAATTCCAGATTAAAAAATCGTATGAGCCAGCTGTCTCTTGGAGTTTATAATGCCCTTGAAAACGGACCTGGTAAAAAATTAAAATCAGATGAAGAAATTTATTTATTTACAGGATTTGGAGAAATTGAAACAACAAATAAAATAATTAAAACTATAATAATAGATAAATTTAATCTGGTTAGTCCTACTCTTTTTCATAATTCGGTTCATCATACATCATTAGGTTATTATACAATAGTAAAAAATATCCATAACACATGTTCAACTATATCTGATGGAATGGACAATAATTTATCATTTATTAATTATATGAATAAAAGGGATAAAATAGATAAACCATTTGTAATAGTAGCAGGAGAAGAATACTCTGATTTTTATAAATTAGACAAAATAAATCAATATAAAATAATGCCGGCTTTTGTTTCATATAGAATATCACAAAGCATAGATAAAGGATTTAAATTTGGTGGTGTTTTAGATAGTCTGGATGATTTTAAGAATCTTGATGCCTTTAATAAAGCATCAATAATTTTTACTGATAAAAATACTTTTTCTAAATTAAAAAATAATAGAGAAAAAAAAGTGTTAACAGAATATCCATTAGTATTGGATAATCCTTGCGGGATTATTTTAAGACTTGCATTACCTTTTTGTTTTAATATTAAAGGTTCTTCATTAGTAATTGAAGAGATAAATAATAAATTTTATTATTTTGAGGTAGTCCTTTGAGTCAAGAGTTGTATTCTTTATGGACTAAAATTGATAAAGATACTTTTTATATTGAAGAAAATAAAGAAAGAATTTATAAAAAAGAAATTGATAATCAAATTAAAAAGTTTGAAAATAATCTTAAAACTATTGCAGACTGGGATAATCGAAAAGTATATATTGATATTAAAGATAAAAAATTATTTATTATTGCGCTATTATCTTTATTAAAATTAAAATCTAAAATTGTATTGGTGCCGACTGAAATAAAAATAGAAGATTATTATTATAAAGAAGGTCTTTTTTTATCAGACAACAAAGTTTATAAAAATGTTATTTTTTTACAAAATGATTTTTTTGTAAAACCGCATGAAGATTTTAATCCTAATAAACTTGAATCTCCTGTTGAAAATGATAATACTGTAATTTATCTTTATACATCCGGTTCAACAGGAAAAGCGAAACTTATTCCTAAAACATTTTTAAATTTAATTTATGAATTAAAAGAATTAAAAAACATTTTGTCTGTTTCAAAGAAAGATCGTTTTTTTTTCACTCCTCCTTTATATCATATTTATGGATTTTTATTTGGATTTTTACTTCCAATTTATTGTTCCGGAAAAATTGTTCTGGATAATTGTTTTACTCCGGATAGTATTGCAAATTTTGTTGATAAAAATGATATATCTGTATTTATTTCTATTCCTACATATTACAGAATGTTTTCTGATCTGGGATTAATTGATTGTTTTAAAAAGTGTCAGAAATTAACAAGTTCTTCAGCTCCTCTGCCAATGGATATTTCAAAAGAATTCTATAAAAAAGAAATTAAAATAAATGAAATATATGGTTCTACTGAAACCGGCGGGATTGCTTATAGAGTTAGTGCAGTTAGTATAGAGTGGAAACTTTTTTCATATGTTAGAATATTTGATGACTGGAATGATTATATTGATAATGAAAATATTCAAAAGGAAAAAGATGAAATAGAATTCAGAATTAATTCTCCGGCTATTTCAGTTGATTATAATAAAAAAACAGGATTTAATACCGGAGATATCGTTAAATTATTTGAGAATGGAACTTTTATTTTACTTGGCAGAAATGTACGTTTTGTGAAGATTTCAGGTAAAAGAGTAGACTTGCAGTATGTTTTAGAAAAAGTAAAAAATTATTTGATGGAAATTAAAGATAGCGAAATAAAGGAAGAAGAGTTGTATGTTGGAGAGAAAGACGAAAAAATATATATAATTTTTGAAAAAGAATTTCCAAAAAGCACAAAAGAAATAAAAAATGATCTAAATAAACATTTACCAAGTTATGCAGTACCCAGAATATTAATTAGCAATAAAATACCCAGAAATAATATGGGCAAAATAAATAAAGTTGAGATAGAAAAAATATTAAAAAATAAATAAAAAAATAATTAAAGTAGCAAAAATTAATAATAGATAATATAATAAAAATAAACATTTTTTGTAAAAGGAGATAGATAGTTTGAGCGACATTCAAACTTCTGAAAATATTTTAAAATTTGTTAAAGATAGTGATGGAGATAATGTATTTATATTTTCTCCTTTTTTTCCATTTAATAATATATTAGTTAAAAATTTATTTTTAAATTTAAATATTCCGGATTATCAATTTATTTTTTCTTCAATAATTTTTAATAAAAGTTTAAAAATTGATCTATATAGTTATAATAATTTTTTGACTTTATATACAAAAGTAATTAAATTATTATATCCTAAAAAAATAAATTTAGTATGTTTTGGAATTTTTACTAATTTATTCATTGAATTAGCTAATTTATTTAAAGATAAGATAAAAAGTATTGTATTCTTTGAGCCGGATCTTTCTGATAATATTTTTAGCAAACTTTTTGATTTTAAAAAATCACCAGTTTTAAAAAATAAATATATAATAGATTGTTTTTTTGAAAAACCTAATGGACATAAAAATGTTAATAAGCATTATTTAAATAAGATAAAACTGGAGTATTTAAAATTTTATTTTCAATCAATAAAAAAAATTAATAAAAATTATCATTTAAAGGATCTGATAGATTTCGTACCGGACAGTATTCCCAACAATATTTTTAATGATAGATTGTTAAATAGAATTGCAAAGAAGAAAGATAGAATGTTTGTTAGTAAATATTATCTGCAAGAAAGAAGTAACTATATACTTCAAAATTTAAAATTAAATGAAAATGACCGCTTAAAATTAAAACAGATTTTAAGAGAGCAAAATTTATTGGTAAAAATAACAATTTTTTGGAAAAAAATGGCTAATGAATCATGGCCTTTGGCGCAAATTTTTGAAGATTATAAAGTACCGGTAAATTTAATGAATCATAATATTTATAAAAGTTTTTTAGATGTTGATCAGGACTTAATAACTTTATTAAAAAAATTTTATAAAAAACATGTATAATTTTAATATTTTTTTGTTTAAAAATGGATTAAAAAAAATATTATTTTAATAATATTTTAACTTGACACCAAAAAACTTTTATAATAAACTCGATTTAAATATATAGAAATATATGGAGATAAATAAGCAGTATGTATAGAGATAATTGTTTAAAAGATAATTTTTATGGTCTTTATGATGTAGTTGAAGAAGTAAAATATTATTTTTCTAATGATGAATATGATAATTTTGATGATGAAGATGATGATGATGAATTTCTAGATGACGATGACGATGTTGATGTTGATGATGTTGATGATGATGACGATGATGATGATAACGATGATGATGACTTTGATGACCATGATGAAAATTTTGTTGATTTTGATGAAGTAGATGATTTTTATGATGATGTTGAAGAATTTGATGAAAATGAAGATATTGAAGAATTTGATGAAGATGAATTAGAAGAATTCGATGAGGATATAGACGAATTTGACGATGAAGAATTTGAAGATTTTGATGATGAAGTAGATTTTGATGATTCAGATGAATACGAAGAATAATAAATAAAAATTATTTATTTGTTTAAATTTTGATGTTATTAGTCTAAATCAGCTTATTTGTCTCGAAAAAAGTCTTTATTCTTTTATTTTCTTTTTAAATCTTTTATAATCAATATTATATTGGTCAATTTTATACTGTATAACTCTTTTTGTTGTTCCCAGTAATTCGGCTGCTTTTGTCTGACTTCCATTACTATCTTTTAATGAATCTGTTATTAATTCAATTTCATAAGATTTTACTAAAGACTCAAATTTTCCTTTATTTTTACTTATTGATTCTGTAATTTTCATCTGAAGAGAAGGGGGCAGGTGATGAGAATGAATAACATTATCATTTGTTAATAAACAAGCTCTTTCAATACAAT
>CAZYID010000190.1:0-6827 GCA_964646595.1 uncultured Spirochaetales bacterium
AAGAAACAAAAAAAGTTGTTATAAGCAGAGCTATTGATAAAATTGTAAGAATAAATATAACTGTTGCTAAAGTATATGCATTATTAATTTTTTTCATTATAAAAAACAACTTATAATTTCATTTTAATTGATCTTTTTTTATTATCATAAAAAGTAAAGTCCATTAAACAGGTATCCGGGAAATCATTAATACTAACTCCAATAATTTCAAAACCTTTTTTATCATAATATTTAATATTTAAATCTTTAATAAATGGATATTTGTATTCATCCTCGCCTCTTATAATTATTAATCCATCACTTGTAACATCAGAATATTTATATTCTACTTTTCCGCCATTAGCAAAAAAAACAATATGGTCCTGCTTTAAAAAATATGCATCATCAGTATTATCAATAGAATCTTCAAAAGGATGATGAGGAAAAAGATCCGGATTAAAAGCATCTTTAATTATAACACTGGCAAATTTTGCAATACTGTCTATTCTAACAGATTCATTTTTTACCCTGGAAAATCCCTTTCGTAAAACAAAAACACCTGTAAAAATAGTAGTTAAAATTAACGTTCCTATTGTTATTGCAATTACTAATTCTATAAGAGAGTAGCCATGATTAATCTTGTTCAATATAATATTTTTGAATAATTTCATCTGCTTCTTTAATTTTATTATAAATATTTCCTTTTGATTTTATTGATAAATTAATTAATGTAGAAAATCCCCAGATAATAGAAGCAAAAAAAATTGTAAAAATTGTTACACTTATAATTACTTCTATTAATGTAAATCCATTTTTAATTTTCATATTTTAAATTATATTTAATTACTCTACTTTAAATTCATCACCATAAGTAAATCCTGATGAGTCTCCAAGTCCATCACCTGCATTTGTAGAAGAAAAAATTATATCACTTTTACTTCCTTCTCCGCCTTCCTGCCCATCTGATCCTAATGATTTGATTATAAAATCATTACCATCATTTACAACAGTATAAATATATTCATTATTCCATTTATCAATTACTTTATGTTCTTTATTTTTCAGCATTATATAATCTTTTTCTACTAAGGCCATTAATCCCTCATCATCTGAAGGTAAACTACCCTCAAAATTACTATAACTCAATAAAGCTGTAGCATAAGTTTGAATTTCCTGTTTTGTTGCTGTAACTTTAGCTTTTCCAAGTATTGTAAACATACTAAATCCGGTTATACTTACAAAAATACTAACTATTACAACCCAGATAAGAGTTTCCATCAAGGAAAATCCTGCATAAAAATGTTTTTTAATTTTTTTAATTTTTTTATTCATATTACATCATTCCTCCTAATTCTTCTAAAGTACTTAATATTGGTATTAAAACCAAATATAAAATAAAAAATATAAATGCGCCAATAAATATCATAATTATTGGTGTTAATAATTCAAATATCTTTTCAAGAAAAGTTTCTAAAGACAAAATAGCATCATTATATATTTTTTCAAATCCTTCCGGAGCTCTGGATATAGAGTCAGATATTTCAATAATATTCAAATCTTTAGAGTCAAATATTTTAATACTTTCAAATGACTTTCTAACTCCTCCGCCTTCTTTTAAAATGTTTAAACCTCTTATATATTCTTTTCTTATCATATCATTTTTTTCTAAATCTCCCAGTCTTAAAATTGCTTCTTCTAGGCTTAAACCGCCTTTTAATAAAATTTCAAGACTAAAAGAACTTCGTATTTTTATATTTAATTTTGATGCTTTTGAGACAATAGGAATTTTTTGACTTATATAATTTAAAAAAATTTTTGATGTTTTCGTTCTAAAAAATAATATCAAACCAAATAAAATTGTGAATAAAGATATAATATATATTATTACATGATTAACAAGAAAATCTGAAATAGCAAAAATTACTTTAATAAATAATTTCGGTTCTATATCCGTAGAAGAATATATCATTTTAATTATTGGAGTAAGAAAAAATATTAATAAATTTAATACAAAAAAAGAAATCACAATAAGTATAATTGGATAAATTATCGCAGAAATCAGCTTATCTTTAATTTTTTGACTTGTTTTTAAATAACTATATATCAGTTTAAATGAATCCCTTAAATTACCGCTTTGTTCACCTGAAGCTACCATTGTAAGAAAAAAATCATCAAATATTTCTCCTCCTTTGGAGCTTTTTATTGCTTTTGATAGATTTTCACCTTTTTTTAAATAAGATATAACACTCCTGATAAAATCACCTTCTTTCCCATCTTTATATATATCAGCTAAAATCCTGAATACTTCATTAATATCAAGTCCAAAGTCAAGTAATGAAAAAATATTATATGTCAGATCAAAAACAAACTTCTTTTTTATTCCTTGATTAATAAATAAACTTTTTTTAATAGATGCTTCTTTTACATCTATTATAAAAAATCCTTTATTTGAAAGAGATTCTTTAAAAAGAGGTATAGATATTGATTCTTCTGTGACTACTGATTTTTTCCCGTTTCCGTCAACAACTCTTGCGGTAAAGAGCTTCATTTTTTAATTCCTTATTTTTAAAAATTGGAATTCAATATTTTTAAATATTTTATTACTCTGCGCTCCAATTACTCTGCAGCTAAATACTTTATTTATCTTCATTTATAACACTTTTTGCTTCATCTAAAAAAACATTTCCATTTATTGCTTCCTGTAACCCTTTTTCAAAAATTGAAACAAATCCATTTTCTTTTAAATATTTTCTGATTTTTGAAATTGATTCCTGTTTTATAATTAATTCTCTTATATTCTCATCTATTTCAAATACTTCAAACACACCTTTTCGGCCAAAAAATCCGGTATTATTGCATTTAGAACACCCTTTTGGTTTATAAAGCTTGCCTGCTTTTAAACCATATTTTAAAAACAAATCTTTATCAACTTTTTCCGGATTATATGCTTCTTTACATGATGGACATAAAAATCTTAATAATCTCTGTGCTGCAGCAGCTATTATAGAAGATTCTATAATATATCTTTCTACACCCATATTTACAAGTCTTGTTATACTTGAAACCGCATCATTAGTATGCAAAGTCGTAAAAACAAGATGACCTGTCATTGCAGCTCTTAAAGCAAGATCAGCGGTTTCTGTATCTCTCATTTCACCAACCATAATAATATCCGGATCCTGACGTAAAATATTTCTAAGAATAGAATCAAAACTAAATCCTATTTTATTATTTATCTGTACTTGATTAATTCCTTCAATTGTATATTCAACAGGATCTTCGATTGTAATTATATTTTTTGCCTTAGTATCAAGAAGGTGTAAGAGAGCATTTAATGTTGTTGTTTTTCCGGAACCTGTAGGTCCTGTAAGCATAAATGCGCCATAACTATGTTTAATTATCTTTTGTAAAGTTTTAATATCATCATTTAAAAATCCGAGATGCTTTAGATCTAAATAAGAATCTTCAATTCCTAACAGTCTAAGCACAATTGATTCACCAAAAATAGTAGGTAAAGTAGAAGTACGAATGTCTATTTTTTTATTATACAAATTTAACAGTACTTTTCCGTCCTGCGCAAGTCTTCTCTGAGTAATATCAAGTTTGCTTATTACTTTTAATCTGGCGCATACTGCATCAAATAAATTGATTGGGTAAGTACCAATTGTTTCAAGGTAACCGTTTATCCTGTATCTTACTCTAAAATAACTTTCAAATACTTCAAAATGAATATCACTTGCTTTTCTGTCAACTGCTGATAAAATTATATCATTAACTAAATTAACAACAGGCGCATCACTTGCCAGTTTAGTCAAATCCTCAAAACCTGTAGTTTTATTTAAATCACTAATTTTAACTTTATTTACATCATCTTTTGCGACTTCTCTTAATAATTCGTCAAAACTTTTTTGTGCTAATATTTTAAAATCAACATCATATTTTTTAAATTTATATTTTAATTCATTTATTAATTCTTTAGTTGAAGTATTATCTAAAGCAATTATAATTTTTTTGTTATCCTGATAAATCTTAACAGCGCGGTTTTCTATGATAAATTCATAATGAAACTGTTCACCTTCTTTAAGAAGTATCTTTCCTGGTGTTTGCGGGCTTAACTTTTTTTCCATAAATTAACTCTCAATAAAGTATTCATAAATCTTTTTAATATACTCCATTCTTTCTCTTCTCAAATCATCTTCACTTTTTTGAATAAACGGAATAATATAAATAACAAATTCTGAGTCGCTATATGAATTATCATGAGTTTGAAAAAGATTTCCAATAATTGGTATATCACCAAGACCCGGTATTTTTTTATTTATTGTTTGCTCGCGATTACTGATAAATCCGCCTAAAATAATTGGTTTACCTGTTTTAGTGCGAACAGTATTTTTCACAGATTTTTCTGATGTGTTTGGAGCTCCTCCTTCTGATTGACCCCATTTATCAGAATGTTTAGCAGTAACTTCAATATAAACTTCATCATTAGATGTTGATCTTCCCTTAATATCCAAATTTAAACCATATGTTGTTGAAGTGTAAACCGGTCTTTGAGTATTTGTGTCTTCTTCTACAATCGTATCTTTTGTCTGCTCTGTTTTCGTATTGGTAAATTTAACTGTTTCACCGGATAATCCATAAATCTCAGATGACATCTGAATCCTTGCTTTTTGCTTTTTTAAATTGAATGCTAGGTGAGCTGAGAAAAAATGCCCAAATACTGTAGGTATATCAAATGCAGCTTGAATCATATCTGAGTTGTTAAATATACCTCCGGTAATATTCCTTAATAAGTCGGGACCGCCATCGTTTTGAGGTTCAGTTCCAAATCCAAATCCAAAGTCAAAATTAAATCCATCTAAATTTGAATACTCAACAATTAAAAGCTGATATCTTATAACCGGAGTCGGGATATCAATAGAATCAAAATAATCAAATAAACTTTCTTTTGCATCTTCTGTAACACTGAATATTAATGCAGAATCATTTTTATTTAAAAAGACCTGTTCTTTATTAATATTTTTTGGCAGCATAGATTTCTGAACATCTTCCGGATTTAAATATTTAAACTTGTATTTATATTCTTTTTTTAATGAAACATCGATTCTTTCAATATATTCTTTTAAAGTACTAAAATTATAATCATCTAAATAAACAGAAACCATATTTTGATCTTCTATTATTGTAAAGTTTAACTTATTATATTTTTCAGGCATGTAAGTTTTTATTCTTTTTGCATCAATATTTTTTAATTTAAAAAATCTATAATCATAATTTCCTTTTTGTAAATCAATATTTCTAATACAGGTTATATAATGATCTACTTCATTTGGAGATCCATAAACAATTATCTCATCATTCTCTGCATCCAGTTTATATGCTGATTGAGGTACAATTTGAGAGGGAACATTCAATAAAAATGTTTTATAACTGAGATTCTTAAATTTATATGATGCGCTGATTCTTTGAGCAACTGTATCTCTTGATGAAAGCGCATCAAATACATAATAAATATCATTAATCTTAGCAAATGCCTGTTGTGAATGCTGAAAAATTATATTTAATAATTCATCAAAAGATACATTATCAACATTTAAATACGGAATTGTGATCCTTTTATCAGAAAGCAAACTCAATTTTTTCTGATATTTTGTGAATAAAGAAAAAATAAGATCTTTTGAAGATTGATTAAATATCTTTAATTGAATATTATCTTCATCCCCTTTTAATAATATTCGTGCATTACCTTTTTGCTCATTATAAAATTCATCCTCATTTTTTTCAACATAGTAAAGATTGCCTTCTTTCTTTATTGTATAATCAATGCTTCCGGTTAATAATTTAAGTGTTTCATTAAGATCTTTATCAAAAATATGAGTATTAATAACATCTGATCTTGAACCTTTAAATTGAATTGTTTGCTTTGATTTTAACATCATTTCATTTACTATATCCTGAACACTTCCGCCATTTGAACTGATTGAAAACAATTTTTTTTCCGGATCATACTCTACAGTATAAGCCGGTTTTTTCTTTACAAAATATATATTATCCTTTACTTCATAAATATATCCTAATGGTTCAAGAAGATATGTCAAAACTTCCTCAAGTGTCATATCCCTAAAATACCTGGTAATAGCTCCTTTTACATCATGATCCGGTACTATAGTTACTTCAAAAGCTTCTGAAATAGTTTTTAATACTTCTGTTATCTCAGTATTTGTAAATGAAAGATCATCAATTCTATTTATTGAAAAAATATTAAATGAAATGAAATAGATAAATATTATTAACAATAATATTTTTTTCTTTCTGATAAACTAATTAATTCTGCGTATCTGGTGTTTGCTTTATATGTTAGGATTATAGCATTTTATTGTATATTTTTCTATATAAAATGATATTTAAGTATTTAAACAATTATACATTAATTAAGTCCTGTTTTATTAAAAAAACTTTCGTTTTTTTTATTTTTTTATCCCACTGATTACACCGGTTTCATCTGAGTTGTATTGATTTCGCTCCTCAACTAACACTTGATAATTTAGGTTTCTACAATAATAAACTATTAATAATATTTGCTTTTAATATCAAAAAATTTCTTAACTCAGTGCGATTCTCTTAATAAATCTGTTAATCAATGAAATGAATTTTGTACGCGCGTACAAAATTCAAAATTTTCATAATAAAAATATAAATACTCTCATAAATATACCATTTTTTATGACTTCATTCAAAAAAAATTATTGTTTTTTATATCAATGTCTATATAATCAATTTAATAATTAAACAGGATTTTTTATATGCATTCAACCTTCAATCAACAGATTAGAAATTCTTACTCTACT
>CAZYID010000191.1:0-2186 GCA_964646595.1 uncultured Spirochaetales bacterium
TCAAAAGTAAAAGAAAATATACAATGATCAATATTATCCATTAAAGAAATTTTTTCTTTAAAATTTATTTCTCTGATTTTATTTATAGGCATCTCATGATGCTGATACTTTATTAATTTTTTGTATAAATCATTTATATTATAATCTTTTGCTGTGTAAAATTCTAATATCTCGCATTGAGACTCAACTCCAAGAGGCAATGCGCTTGAAAATTGAAATTTTGGATGAGGATTAAATCCATGAGTGAATAATATTAATATATTGGATCGTTGAAAGAGTCTTTCAAAATATTTTAGTGTATCAATATGACTGATAAATCTTAATAAACCTTTTTTTGAAAATTCTAAAAAATATCTTGTGGGATTTTCTTCCTGTAAATTAGAATCTGTTAAATTAGAATTTATTATTTGATTTATTTTCTCAGTATCCGGTTTAATATTATTAATTTTTTTAATATTTTCTCTACAAATATCACATTCTTTTTCACAGATTTTCTTACAGCTTTCTGTTTTTATTTTATTTTTAGCATTTGTAATTTCTTTTAGGAAATATTCTTTTGACACTCCAACATCTATTTGATCCCAGGGTAAACTCGAATTATAATCTTTTTTCGATAAATATTTTTCATATGTTATTTTATTTTCATTTAAAGCCTGTTCATAGATTTTATAATTAAAACCTTCTTTCCATCCGTCAAATTTAGCGCCATTTTTAAATGCATGATAGATAGCTTTTCCAATATTTTTATCACCTCTTGCAATAAATCCTTCAATATATGATGCATAAGGATTGTGTTTTTTTATTTTTACTCTTGATTTTTTATAATAATAATCTATGTAATGAATAATTTTTAATGATTCTTCCAGAGAAATTTGTTTTTCATATTGATAAGGTGTATGAGGTTTAGGAACAAAAGTTGCCAAATTTAAATTTATATTTATTTTTTTATTTATTGATAAAATATTATCAACAAAAGCAATTATATCATCTGCTTCGTTTTGAATATCAGGTAATCCAATCATAAAATATAATTTGATTAATTTCCAGCCGTTTTGAGTTGCATAAGAAATAATATCAAGTATTTTTTCAGTATTTATTGATTTGTTTATTGATATCTGCCCGTCTTTACTTCCTGTTTCAATTGCAAATGTCAGACCGCTTTTTCTAACCGAATTAATTTTTTCTAATAATTCTTTATCAAAAGATTCTACTCTGATGCTTGGTAATGAAAATGAGATGTTTTTTTTATCAAATAATTTTGTAAAATAATCTGTAAGCAATAAAATTTGCGAATAATCACCGGATGATAAACTTGATAAGGTTACTTCACTAATTCCTAAATCATTAACTCCATTTATTATTTCATTCATGATATTATCAATACTTTTTTCCCTGTAAGGTTTATAAATTATTCCTGCATGGCAAAATCTGCATTTATTAGGACATCCTCTCATTATTTCTACAACAAGTTTATTTTGAATAATATTAATATTTGGAATAATATGATTTGTAATTTGAGATTCTTTATCAAAATCCATATAAGTTTGTATCATTACTTTTTCTTTAGAATAAACAGGTGAATATATACCTGGAAAATTTGATAGTTTTTTTATTATTTCATTTCTTTTGTATTTATTTTTTAATAATTTATATTGCTGCAAAAAATCTTCAATAATTCCTTCTGCTTCACCTATAAAAAATAAGTCTGCAAATAAAGAATAGGGCTCAGGATTGGTTACAGCAGGTCCGCCGCATATAATTATTGGATCATCGTTTTTTCTGTCTTTACTAAATAATTCAATTTGACTTAATTCTAAAATATTTAAAAAATTGCTAAATAATAATTCGTATTGAATTGATATACCGATAATATCAAATTTTTTTAAAGGTGTTTTTGATTCTAGTGAAAATAAAGGGATATTATTTTGTTTTAAATATTTATCAAAATCAATCCATGGAGAAAAAACTCTTTCGCATGAAGCAAAATCAAGTTTATTGATTCTATCATAAATAATTTTTATGCCCTGATTGGACATTCCAATTTCATAAATATCCGGATATCCAATAACAAATTTTACTTTCGAATTTACAAAATCTTTATCAGGTATACCTGATTCATTACCTATATACCTGGCAGGTTTTTGAAAATTAATTAAATGTTTTTCTATATCTTTTGAAAAATTCAT
>CAZYID010000191.1:2286-6812 GCA_964646595.1 uncultured Spirochaetales bacterium
TTAAAATTGATATCTATTTAGCTGAATATTCATAATTATACCAATACCAATATAACAGGAAATTAAAAATGAACCGCCGTATGATAAAAAAGGCAGAGGAATTCCTGTAATCGGCATTATTCCAACGGTCATTCCTATATTTTGCAGTATATGGTATAAAAACATGGATAAGATCCCAATAATTGTATAAGCTTCCCAATTATGTCTGGAACTCAAACAAATTATAAATGCCCGGTAAAATATTAATGAAAATAAGAACAAAATTAAAATACTGCCAAAAAAACCCAGTTCTTCAGCAATAACAGGAAAAATAAAATCCGTTGCTTGTTCAGGTAAAAAGAAACTTTGTGTCTGATCTCCATTACACCATCCTTTACCAAATATACCGCCATTACCAATTGTAGTGATTGATTGAATAATATTGTAGCCTTTTTCCTGTGGATCAAAATTAGGATTAAAAAAAATAAGAAGTCTGTCTTTTTGATATTGTTTTAATACTAATTGATTTACAGGATAAGATATTAAAGATCCTATAAAAAGAACTGAACAAAAAAACATAATCCAGTAAAAAATTTTTTTAAATTTTTTACTAATACCCTTTATTATATTAAAAAAAGACAATGCAGAAAGTATTAAAGTAAAACTTAAGACTATATAAATAATCATAACATATTTAGTATTAGTAAAAAGACTTAGTATTTCATTTTCATTATGATAAAAAAGGTTATTTAATGTAGTTACAACTGGAATTAATGAAATTGAACCAAATAATAAAAGACTATAAAGAAGATATCTTTTTTTTACACCTGCTATAAAAGAAATACTTAGTAAAATAGGAAAATAAACTAACATTGTTCCCAGGTCAGGTTGTAATAATATAAAAAAAATTGGAATTACTATTAATATAATTGATTGCAGATATGTTTTAATATCCTTAATTTCTTCCTTTGTTTTATTAGAATAAAATTTTGAAAGCATTAAAATTGTTGCTATTTTCATGAATTCAGAAAACTGAATGGATATAACAAAAACATTAAACCTTTTTTGGCCTTTTATTTCAGGAAAAAATAAGGTAGCAATTAGCCCAATAATAAAAAAGCCGTAAAATAATAAAGTTAGTTCTTGAATTTTTCTTTCCGAAGTAAATAAAACCATTATCAGTAAAAATAAGCCTATAAATGTAAATACTATTTGTTTTATATATTGAGTTTGCAAATCTGAAGTTTTATTTATATTTGCAGAGTAAATAAATAATATTCCAATAACAGTTAATATAATTACCGTAAAAAAAATAGTGTAGTCAAAATTTGATACAAATTTTGTAAATTTCATTATTTATTCGTTTCCTTCTTCAATTTTATAAGTGTCTTTTATAGGATATCCGAGTCTTTTTGCAGTCTCATGATAATCTTCATTATTAAACCATGAATTAAAAACCATACTTGCTATTGGAGCTGCATATCGTAAATAATTATTATTTTCATTTTCTATTAAAACTATGACAACTATTTGATCTTCTAACGGATAATTAATTGGACCAAATCCGGCAAACCATGAGTGAGTTTTTAAATTATTAGTATCTTTACTAATTTCTGCAGTTCCTGTTTTACCTGCTATTTCTAATTTATTAGATGAGAATGCTAAAGCAGCAGTCCCTTTTGTAACAACTCTTCGTAAAGCATTATGTATAAAATCAAATATTGATTTATCAGAATATGATAAATCAATTATTTTTTCCGGTATTATAGTTTTATCTGTTTTTCCATCTACAGGTGACTGAACTTTTTTTAATATATGCGGTCTATAAGAATATCCTTTATTACAGATAACACTGATAAAATTTGCCATTTGTAAAGGAGTAATTTCTACATCACCCTGACCTATTGTTGTATTAAAAGTATGACCGGGAAGCCATATTTCGTTTTTATTTGCCATCCATTGCACTGAAGGTATATGACCACTTTTTTCATAAGGCAGATCTATTTCTAAAGAATTTCCAAAACCATAATTTAAAGCATATTGATGTATTTTTTCCGGACCAACTTTAAGGCCGGCATTATAAAAATAAATATCACAAGAGTTTGTTATAGCATCTGTAAGATTCTGCCAGGCATGACCTGCAGGATATACCCAGCATTTAAAACTTTCTCTGCCAAATCTATAAATACCACCGCAATAAAATTTATCATAAATTGATAGAATGTTTTCTTTTAATATTGCAGTTGTTGTAACCAGTTTAAAAACTGATGCAGGCGGATATTCAGCTTGTATATTTCTATTTAATAAGGGAGGATATTTTGTATTTAAAGATATTTCTCTTCTTTTTTTATTATTAGCTTCTGTTTCTAATATATAAATATTTGGATTATAATCAGGAAAACTTGCCATTGCAAGTATTTCACCGTTAGATGGTTTTATAACAGTAATAGCCCCTACTCTATCAGCTAAAATATCTTCAACATTTTTTTGAAATTCCAGATTAATAGTTAATACTAATTCATAACCTGGTACCGGTTTTTTTTCTTTTTCTTTTATTTCATTTTGAATAATCATTCTAGCATCTACTAAATATACTTTTTCACCGGGTGTACCTCTTAATATTTCTTCATAATATCTTTCAATTCCGCTTTTGCCGATATGATCTAATTGTTTATATCCATATTTTTGTTTTATTGCTAATTCGTCCGGACTTATTGCTGCAGTATATCCTAGAACATGGGAAAGAATATCATTATTTGGATAATCTCTATATAAAGTTTCATCAATATGAATGCCTGGTAAATTATCAAGATTTTCTTTAACTTTTATATAATCATTTAAAGCAATATTTTCTTTAATTAGAATTTCTTTTGTATAATTTATAGTTTTTAATTTTTCTTCTATATTAAAATAGTTTAAATTTAAAGCATCACATAAAAATAATAATTCTTTTTGTCTTAAATTATTATCTGAATATAATTCTCTTGGATTAATAAAAACATTAAAAGCCATTTTATCTTGAGCAAGAAGTTTGCCGTCTGAAGAATAAATACGTCCTCTGATTGGCAGCGTTCTAATTATTTTTTCACGATTTTTTTTGGATTTTGCAGCATAAGCAATATTTTGGATAATTTGTATATTGCCAATTGTTATAATTAGTATAAGAAAAGTTGTTATTGTAATTATAATTAAAACAAATAAATTATTTTGAAAATCTCTATTATCACCAGGCCGTTGGTTATACCCTATATCAAACATTAATTCTTGATTTCCTTGATTTATTATAAATATTTTTATAAATTAAAAAAAACGGCATTGAAATAATTATTGTATAAAATAATTCAATAAAAAATTTACCTGGTTTAAAAAAAGCAATAATATATTCTGTATCTAAAAAGAAAAAACCAATAATTAAAAATAAAATACTTTTTATCAAAAAATAAATTAAAATAAAAATAGAAGATACGAGTGAGTTATCAATATATATAACTTTTGAGATTGAAGTAGAATAACCAATTATTGTATAAATCAATGCATAAAAACCTAATAACGGATAATATGAAATATCAATTGCAAGTCCTGAAAAAAAACCAAAGAACATAGCATATATCGGATTATTAAAAAAACCATTTAATACTGTTAAAATTAATATAAAATCAGGTATTACACCATTAACTTCAATTACTTTTATATAATTAGAAAACATTAGTGTAACTAATATTAAAATAATAAAAGCATTAATAATAAGTATTTTTAGCATATATTTTTACTCATTTATTAAATTAAAATTATCTTTATTGTAATCAACTTTTAAAACCAGAACATAATCTAATTTTGATAAATCTATTGATAATTGTATATCAGCTTCATTGAACATTTCATATCTTTTTGATGTATGTAATTTAGTAATTTTACCAATTTCTAATCCCTTTGGAAAAATTAATGAATCACCTGAAGTATAAACAAAATCCACTTCAGTATCTGAAAAAAAATATTTTTTTGGTATATATAATAATTTTACCATGCCTAACATTCTATTGCTTCCCTGAATTACAGTATGAATTTTATCTTCACCTTTTTGAATTACAGAACTTGCTGAGAATTTAGGATTATGCAAAGTAATTATTTTAGCTAAATTAGGTGTTACTTCAACAACTTTTCCAACCAGAACTTTTTTTCCTCCGCCATAACTTATTACAGGCATGTTTTCTTTAATACCGCTTTTTTTCCCTTTATTTAATATCAACATATCAAATAACTTTTTTGGATCTCTTCCTATAACTTCACATGTAACAGAGTCATAAATAACTTCTTGCTTTAATTCTAATATTCTTCTGAGATTAAAATTTTCATTTTTTAATTCATTAAAATCAATTATTATTTTTTTATATTGATCTAATTCGTTTCTTAAATTATCTATTTGTTCCTGACTTTTTTTAAGTTGTGAAATTGAGGTAAATGTATCTCTAAAAAAATCACCAGTTGTATTTATAATATAATAAAAAGGTGAAAATATTTTAAATCCTTCTTTTTTTACTTTAACAACA
>CAZYID010000192.1:0-6717 GCA_964646595.1 uncultured Spirochaetales bacterium
GCTTTAAAAGAAATATTTAATGTAAATCACTTAACAATACGTAAATCATTATCAATATTAGAAGAGGAAAAATATTTAATAAGAAAAAGTGGTGTTGGCACTACAGTCATATATTCCAAAAATTCTTATACATATTCAGAGAATAATAATATATCGAATATATATATTATTATAGAAGAAATTGATGATTTTACTTCAGAAATATTAAATAAACTGGAAGTTGATTGTAGGAAAAGAGATATAACTCTTTCAATTTATTGTCATCATAGGGATAAAAACATAGAGCATCAGGTTTATGACAAAGCTGTGGACCATCAAAATTCAATTATAATACTGACTCCGACAACTTCATTCTTAGAATGGATAAATTTTAGCAATGGACTAAATAGAACTATTATTTTTGATGGATATATAGAAGGAATAAATTGTCCGCAGATTTTATCAGATGATATTTCGGGGAGTTATAATGTTGTAAAATATTTGGCTAATATGGGTCATAAAAAAGTAGCTCATATAAGTTCAGATTTTAAAATTACTGGAGAAAATAGAAAAAAAGGATACATGAAAGCTGTTGAAGACTTTAATCTTATCAATGATCCTACGCTCATTGAAAATGGAGCTTATTTAATAGAAGGAAGTTATTTTGCAACAGAAAAAATAATTAAAAAACATCCGGATTGTAAGGCTTTTTTCTGTGCTAATGATTATTCAGCATTTGGAGCAATTGAATTATTAAAGAAAAAAAATCTATTCCCGGGAAAAGATTATTCAATAATTGGATATGGTGACTATAAAGTTAGTGAAGTATTAGATTTAACATCTGTTAATCAGCAGGTAGATAAGATTTGTAAACAAATTAATTTACTGCTGGATGAATACCATTCAAATAGCTTTTTGTCTAAAAGTATTTATCATATACCTACAGAGTTAAGAATTAGGAATTCATGTCTTGTTAATGAATATAGAGACTTTTATAACTTATAATTTTTATATTTTTAATTCAAATCAATAAATAATTAATTTTTATAAAAATTAAGCATCTAAGAAAAATCAAACAAAATAAATTACTGTTTTGAATAATTAAAATTTGACAATTATATGTTTTAGTGCTATATAAAATATATATAGCACTAAAACATATGTGATTTTAAAAGAACTTTTATGAGAAAACTTTTACTAGGTATTGATATAGGTACTTCTTCCTGTAAAGCTGCCGTTTTTGATTTGGATGGTAAAGTAATTGGACAAACCAGTAAAAATTATTCGGTATTCTATCCTTCTCCAGATTGTGCAGAGCAGGATCCACGTGAGTGGTGGAATGGTGTTTGTTGTGCAGTTAGAGAAATTTTAATAAACTTTAATATTAATCCAAAAGAAATATCAGGAATTGGTGTTGATGGTCAGAGCTGGTCAGCTATTCCTGTAGATAAAAACGGGGAAGTCTTATATAACACACCGATCTGGATGGACACAAGATCATCTGAGATTGCAAAGCAGGTTATTGATAGAGTAGGATCCGATAAAATTTTTGAAATAAGCGGCAACTCATTTGAGCCGACATACTCTACACCAAAGATGCTTTGGTTTAAAGAGACAAAACCTGAGATTTATAAAAATACACACATGTTTCTCCAGAGTAACAGCTACATAGTATTTAAACTTACAGATAAATATACACAGGATTTCTCGCAGGGATATGGTATTCATTCATTTAATATGAAAACAGGAAAATGGGAAGATGACTTCTGTGATGAACTTGGCATTTCGAGAGAAAAACTTCCTGAAATATTTAAATGTCATGAAGTTATCGGTGAAGTAACCGGTAAAGCTTCAGAAAAGACGGGTTTGGCAGTCGGTACACCTGTTATAGCAGGAGGGCTGGATGCTTGCTGCGGGACCTTAGGAGCAGGTGTTGTTGAAATCGGTCAGACTCAAGAGCAGGGAGGTCAGGCAGGAGGCATGAGTATATGTCTTGATAAGGCTTTAGCGCATCCCAAATTAATATTAAGTTTTCATGTGGTTCCCGACTTATGGCTCTTGCAGGGAGGAACGGTTGGCGGCGGCGGCTGTATCAACTGGTTTAAAAAAGAGCTTGCCGGTTTCGAAATTGAGGAAGGAATAAAAAAAGGTATAGATGTTTTTAAAATAATGAATGAAGAAGCGTCAAAAATACAAGAAGGTTCGGATGGACTGATTTTTTTGCCCTACATGGCAGGGGAGAGATCTCCTTTATGGGATAAGCATGCAAAGGGAGTATTCTTTGGCCTTGGTTATGATAAAACGAGAGCTCACATGATAAGGTCTGTATTTGAAGGCACGGCTTATGCACTTTTACATAATTTAAAAACCGCTGAAGAAATCGGTGTAAATGTTAACGAACTAAATGCAATGGGCGGAGCAGCAAACAGCATGTTATGGACTCAAATAAAATCCGATGTTACAGGTAAAATAATAAATGTCCCTGCTTCGGATACAGCAACAACACTTGGAGCGGCAATCTTAGCCGGTGTTGGGATTGGCGCATATAAAAGTTTTAAAGAAGCGGTTAATAGGACAGTTAAAATTAGCAGGGTTCATAAACCTGATATGGAAAATAATAAAATTTATAATAAGTATTATGAAATATATATTGAACTTTATAAGAAATTAAAAGACACAATGTTAAAAATAAGTCAATTATGAGGAAATAATGAAAGCAGCAGTATTACATGCAAAAGATGATCTGAGATATGAGGATTTTCAAGATCCTAAAATTGATAAGAATGAAGTCTTAGTAAAAGTTAAAGCTACAGGTATATGCGGCTCTGACATACCCAGAGTGTTAGGTGATGGAGCACACTTTTATCCGATAGTCTTGGGGCACGAGTTTTCAGGAGAGGTAGTTGAAGTCGGTAATGATGTTAAATCTCTTAAAGCAGGTGATAGAGCTGCCGGTGTTCCTTTATTGCCCTGTTTAAAATGTGAAGACTGTCAGAGAGGGAACTATTCTCAATGCAAAAACTATAGTTTTATCGGATCAAGAGTACAGGGTAGTTTTGCAGAATACGTAAAGATGCCTGAAAAAAATGCGGTCAAATTTGAAAATAATGTATCTTTTGAGCAAGGGGCATTTTTTGAACCTTCGACTGTTGCTTTGCATGGATTAAATTGTGCGAATTATCACGGAGGAGAAGATGTCGCAATTTTAGGCGGCGGTACTATCGGATTATTTACGGCAATGTGGGCAAAAATATTCGGGGCAAAGAGAGTTATTGTTTTCGATATTGATAATAGCAGGCTGGAGTTGGCAAAAAAATTAGGTGCTGATATTGCAATAAATACTCTTGATAAAGATTTTAAAACAGAAGTTAATGAATTAACCGGCAATAAAGGTTTCGGTTTTGTTTATGAAACGGCCGGTGTTGATATTACAATGAAGCTCGCATTTGAGCTTGCCGGCAATAAGTCAGGGGTTTGTTTTATAGGAACACCAACTAAGGATCTTGTATTTACTCCAAAGCTATTTGAGAATATGAACAGGAAAGAGTTTAAACTTACCGGATCATGGATGTCGTATAGTGCGCCTTTTCCGGGAAAAGAGTGGGAATTAACATCTCATTATTTTTCAACAGGCGAGTTAAAATTTGATGATAGCCTGATTTTTAAGAAATTACCTTTAAATAAAATTAAAGAGGGATTTGATATGTACAAAACCCCGGGTTTAGTTAAGGGTAAAATTTTATTGATAGGATAATATAAATGGCGAATGATATAGAAAAAAAAACAGGAATACATCCTTTAAGAAAAATAGTTGAGTCACAAAAAAAAGGAATTCCGGAAGGTATTTATTCTGCATGCAGTGCAAATGAACTGGTGATTGAGGCCGTAATGGAGAGAGCAAAAAAAGATAACGACTTTGTATTAATTGAAGCTACCGCCAATCAAGTAAATCAGTATGGTGGATACACAGGAATGAGTCCGGTAGATTTCAGGAATTTTGTTTTTTCTATTGCTGAAAAAGTTAAATTTCCGAATGACAAGATAATTCTTGGAGGTGATCATCTTGGCCCTTTGACCTGGAAAAATCTTACAGCAGAAAAAGCCATGGAAGAAGCCAAGGTGCTTATCAGAGAATTTGTAATGGCCGGCTTTACAAAGATTCATCTTGATACAAGCATGCATTTAGCTGATGATGATAAGACAGGTAAGTTTAAAACAGAAATAATTGCCGAGAGGGGCGCCGTTCTTTGTGAAACTGCTGAGAAGGCTTTTAAGGAATTAAAATCAAAAAATACTAATGCTCTTCATCCTGTGTATGTTGTCGGCAGTGAAGTTCCTATTCCCGGAGGTGCTCAGGAAGAAGAAGGAATACAAGTAACACGGCCATCAGATTTTGAAGAGACTGTTGAGTTTTTTAAAGATGCTTTTTACAAGAGAAGTTTACAGGATGCATGGGAAAGTGTTGTAGCAGTTGTTGTACAACCCGGAGTTGAATTTGGTGATGAAAGTATTCATGAATATAATAGAATTGCTGCAAAAGATTTGACTGCTAGATTAAATAAATATCCTGCTATTATTTTTGAAGGACATTCGACTGATTATCAAACAGATAAAGCATTAAAAGAGATGGTAGAGGATGGAATTGCCATATTAAAAGTCGGGCCGGCATTAACTTTTGCTTTAAGGGAAGGATTATTCGCTCTTAATTACATTGAGAATGAACTTTTTAAAAACGATCCGGATATAAATCCATCTAATTTTATAGATACTTTGAATGAAGTAATGTTAAAGAATCCTGATAATTGGAAGAATCACTATCATGGAAGTGAAAATAAAATAAGGCTGGCTATAAAATACAGTTTCTCGGACAGATGCCGATATTATCTGCCTGTTAAAGAGGTGAAAGAGTCCATTGATTTGATGATGAAAAATCTAAGCTCAGTAAAGATTCCCTTAACTTTGATAAGCGAGTATATGCCTATACAGTATATAAAAATCAGGAAGGATTTACTTAAAAATGATCCTAAAAATCTTGTTAAAGACAGGGTTGTTAATTGTATAGATGATTATCTTTATGCTACAAAGCAAAAATAAATATTTTTATAATATATTTATTTTAGCTCTTGCACTGGCAATAAATAAAATATAAAATATAAAAAAAGGAGTTAGAATATATGCTGAAAGGTATACCAAATATTATTTCACCGGACTTAATGAAAATATTAATGGAAATGGGGCATACTGATGAAATAGTTATTGCAGATGGAAATTTTCCCGGGACTGATTTAGCAAAAAGGATGGTAAGGTATGACGGACATAATATACCGAATTTATTGGATGCAATTCTTAAATTTTTTCCTCTGGATACTTATGTTGAATATCCTGTTTCGTTGATGGCGCTTGTTCCCGGTGATCCGTACAAACCTACAATTTGGGAAAAATATAAAGAAATAGTTAAAAAAAATGATAGTAATTTTAAAGACTTTGAGATGGTTGAAAAATTTAAGTTTTATGAACGAACCAAGAAGGCATTTGCTGTAGTTGCAACTAGTGAATCAGCATTATATGCAAATATTATATTAAAAAAGGGTGTTGTTGTATAAAACATTTGATATTTTTATAACTAAATTAAATGAGAATAATTAGTATGGAAAGGAGATATATTTATGGAAAATAAAAAATTTAATATTGCTAATGACGGTATAGATCCTAAAAAAGTACCTAAAAGAACACTGAATACAGGAGATAAAATACCTGCAGTTGGACTGGGTACTTTTGGATCGGATCGTTTTACCGGTGAACAAATAGCCGAGGCTGTAAAAGGAGCGATTTCTATTGGATATCGTCATATTGATTGCGCTTCTGTTTATGGAAATGAACATCTTATTGGTGAAAGTTTAAAGGAAGTGTTGGATTCCGGTCTTGTAAAACGTGAGGAATTATGGATTACTTCAAAAGTCTGGAATGATATGCATGGTGATGGAGAGGTTATTTCATCATGTAAAAAATCTCTTTTAGATTTAAAATTGGATTATCTTGATTTATATCTTGTTCACTGGCCTTTTCCAAACTTTCATGCAAAGGGTGTAGATGTTTCTTCGCGTGATCCTAATGCAAAACCATATATTCATGATGAATTTATGAAAGTATGGGAACAGATGGAAGAATTGAAAAATAAAGGACTCGTAAGAAATATTGGAACTTCTAATATGACAATACCAAAAATGAAATTATTATTAAGAGATGCTAAAATTAAACCAGCTTGTAATGAAATGGAGCTGCATCCGCATTTTCAACAGCCTGAATTTTTTAAGTATGTTACTAATAATGGTATTGTACCAATTGGATTTTGCCCTATTGGTTCGCCAACTCGTCCTGACCGTGACAAAACAGAAACCGATACCGTTGATATTCAGGATCCGGTTATTGTTAAAATAGCTAAAAGATTAAATGTTCATCCTGCCGTGGTTTGTGTGAAATGGGCAGTTCAGCGTGGCCAGGTTCCTATACCATTTTCAGTTCATAAAAATGAATATTTATCTAATATTCAATGTACAATTTCTGAACCTATTACAGAAGAAGAAATGAAAGAAATTGAGGGAATTGACAAGAAATGTCGCCTTATAAAAGGGCAAGTCTTCTTATGGAAAGATAATCAGTCATGGGAAGATTTGTGGGATGTGGATGGAGAGATAACACCTCCATGATGATTTTAAATGTTGATTCTTTTTGTCCGGT
>CAZYID010000193.1:0-6677 GCA_964646595.1 uncultured Spirochaetales bacterium
CTAGTCCACAGGGGGAACCCATCGCATTTGATCAAATCAGCGATGAGATTCTTAAAATTGGAACCATGAAGAGGAAATATAAAGACCTGATCTTATCCTTAAAGTCCCGGAAGACGTAAAGAATTATGGTGAACAATATGATTATGGATACTGGAAGGGCGGTGCGCATGGGCTGATGTTGCCAATAATCCCGGCGATTACTGGATTTATGTTGCGCCATACTGGCTGGTTTTTAAGGATCAATCCTCACAGCCCCTCACAAAATAATCCCGATAGAGATTTTAATTCTCTTATAAGGCAGTAAAAAATAAATATCAAATTAAAAATCCGGAGACTTCATTGTCTCCTAACTTAATTTCATTTGATTATTTTATATTTAAATGCTAAAAAGTCATCCAATCATGAATGACAGAATTAGTTTAGATAAACATAAAACATCTTTTAAAAATCTTATTCGGCTTGCATTACCGGTTGTGTTAAGTATGCTCTCTCTTAACATCATGCAGTTTTTTGACAGAACATTTTTAGCGCGTTTTGACATGCAGCACTTTGCAGCCAGCTTCCCTGCAGGAATGATTAGTTTTACTTTTATAAGCATTTTTTTAGGTATTGCAATTTATGTTAAAGATCTTGTCTCTCAATTTTATGGAGCAGAAAAAAATCATGAATGTACTATAAGCTCATGGCAGGGTATATATTATTCAATTTTCGTGGGAATAATTTTAATTGTATCCTACCCTTTTACCTCAAAAATTTTTATTTTTGCAGGACATGATTTAGCGCTTATTCCTCTGGAAAAAAATTACTTTTTTTGGATGTTATTTTCAGGAAGCATTTCAATTTTAGTCCATGCTTTAATAGGATTTTTTTTCGGAACTTCTAATACTAAAATTGCCATGATAGCAAATGTTGTTGCAAATTTATCCAATATTTTTTTTAACTGGGTATTAATTTTTGGTAAATTAGGATTCCCTGCATTAGGGATTACAGGCGCCGGGATTGGTACTGTTCTTGGACAGACAGTATGTTTAATTATTCTATTATCTGTTTTTTTTAACAAAAAATATAAAAATAATTTTCAAACTCATTCTCTTTACAAATTTAATTTTAAAATAATAAAAAAACTTATCAAATTCGGAATACCTTCAGGAATAGCCTATTTCCTTGATATAGGACAATGGGGACTTTTTATTTTGTTCTTGGGAAAACTTGGGGAAAAAGCTTTAGCTTCCGCTAATATGAGCATAGCTTTAGAATCTGTCTCTTTTTTACCTATTATAGGATTAGCAGCCGGAACAAGTATTCTTACAGGTCAAGAAAAAGGAGCTGGAAGATTAGATAGCATTAAAAAAGTATTACTTAAAAGTTTTATTATAGCTTTTTTCTATGATATTATAATCTTGATATTTTTTATAGGAATTCCGGATATTCTTATATTAATATTTAAAAGCAAACATAATACATTATATTTCAATGAGATACAAAATATTACCATTACCTTGATAAGGATAACCGGTGTCTGGTTATTTTTGGATGCAATCCGTATTATGTTTACTCATATTTTAAGATCACTTGGAGATGTTTATTTTCTTATGATCGCAACTTTCCTTGGTGGAGCAACTTTAGCAGCTTCTACATATATTATTATAAACTATCTTAATTATGGATTAAAAGGTTTATGGATCTTAATTGGTTTTTATACTTTTTTAATGAGTATAGTGCTTTTTATTCGTTTTTTAAGTGGAAAATGGAAATCAATTAACATGATTTAAAAAAACAATACTTCAATTATTATTTCTCTACCAATCCAATCAATTAAAATAAAACGAAAAATATTTTTCTCTAATAAAACTAAAAAATATTGAAAAACATTCTCATGAATGTTAAAGTAAATTTTCTATTAAATTTAGCAAATAAAAAGGGAATTTTATGCAAAAATATTTAAAAAAAATACCTATTCTTCTGGTTCTTATAATTTTATTATCTATACTGCTTAATTTTTTATTTTTATATAAAGAAGGATATGGAAATTTATATTATGCTGCAGCAATTAAAAGTATGTTAACAAGTTTTAAGAATTTTTTCTTTGTATCTTTTGACTCTGCTGGATTTGTTACAGTTGATAAACCTCCTTTAGGTCTCTGGATACAGGCAATCTTTGTTCTTATATTTGGGTTTTCCGGTTTTTCTATGATATTCCCTCAAGCAATTGCAGGAGTTTTATCAGTAATTTTTCTTTATATTTTAATAAAAAATATTTTTGATAAAAGAACAGGACTATTATCTGCATTTATTTTAACAATAACACCAATGATTGTTGCTTTAAGCAGGAACAATACTATGGATATGCTGGTAGTACTTTCAATTATACTGGCTTCATGGTTTTTTTTCAAATCAATTCAAAACAAATCATTTAAATATCTTATATTAACTTTTGTTTTAATTGCTTTAGGATTTAATATAAAAATGCTTTTAGCTTTTACTATTTTACCGGCTATTGGTATAACATGGCTGTTAAGCAGACATATCCCATTTAAAAAAAGATTCGTTCAAATTTCTATTGGTATTTTAGTTCTTTTTGTTATTTCTTTTAGCTGGATTTTTATTATAGACCTTTATCCTGAACAAGAAAGACCTTATATTGGTTCTACAAAAAATAACTCGGCAATAGAATTAGCAATTTCTCATAATGGATTGTTAAGAATTTTATCACCTGTTTCAAAAGCTAAAAGAAAATTTCTTAAAACATCTACTTTTAGTTTTTACTCCTTTGGTCCTGGAGGACCTCCGGCAGTCATAAATGAAGCAGGTAAACCAGGCATTTTAAGATTCTTTAATAAGCAGATAGCCGGACAAATAAGCTGGTTTTTTTCTGTGCTTTTATTAGGATTGATTTTTTCTGTATTTAAAATAATAAAAAACAAACATATTGTTTCAGATATAAAACAGCTTTCAATTCTATATTGGTTTTTATGGTTAATTCCATATTTCTTTTTCTTAAGTTATACTAATGGAATTTTTCATATTCATTATGTAGTTGTTTTAGCACCATCTATAGCAGCACTTATAGGGATATTTTTTATACAATTATGGGACTCTTATAATAGTGAAGAAAAAATTGGATTTTTATTTCCTGCTGCTGTTTTTCTAACAGGACTTCTTCATTTTTATATTATTAATCTTTATGATATTATCCCAAAACAGTATGGTTTAATAATATTAATAATTACTTCAATAATAACAATTATTTTAATTCTAAAAAAATTATCTGTTAATTATATTGTGAAAACACCAAATATTTTTTTATATCTTCCTGTTATAATTATTCTATCTGTATCACCTTTTTACTGGGCCTGTACTCCATTAATTTATGGAGGAAATATTGCCCTGCCTTATGCTTCACCAGATTTAGACAGGGATCCCGCAAAAGGCAGCAGTTTTATTTCAAAGACAGGAACCTTTGACCCTGATCTTAAAATTATGTATGATTTTTTAATCAATAATAATGATAAAGAAGAATTCCTTGTTGCAACACCCAGTTCATATGCTTATGGAGTTTCATTAATACTATATCAAGAGAATAAAAATAATCCAGTGATGACAATTGGCGGTTTTACCGGCGGGGATCCAATATTAAATCTCAATGATCTAAAAAATTACATTGATGATGGGAAAGTACGTTTTTTCTTTGTTCCTACAACTTTAGGTGATCCAAATAAAAAAGGAAATATTCAATTATATTACTGGATAATTGAACATGGTAAAAAAATTGATAAAAAATTATGGTATAGTCCCCTTATAAGCAGTATAAATTCTCAACCATTTGATTTGTATGATATGAAATAAACTGGATATAATATACAATAGTCTTTTTGAAGGTGTTGTTTAAATTTATTAAATTATTTTTTTTATTAAATTATTGTTTAATATTATGATTACTTGACATAATCGGCTTTAATATTTAATATTATATAAAGTTCTCTTAAATCAATAAAAATAAAAGGTTTTAATTGTGACAGAAAAAAGAAAATTTCCCAGACATTTTTTAACTCAAATGATAGTAATAAATTTTAATAATTTTGAAGATGTTACTGATGTTACAGGTATTAATATTTCAAAATCAGGATTATTATGCGATATAAATTTACAACTACCAATTAATACAAATATTTATTTAATGCTTTCTTTACCGGATGAAAATGAAGAAAAAAAAATTGAAATACAAGCAAGAGTTGTAAGAGTGATAAAAACAGAAACAAAAGGAATTTACAGAACTGGTCTTGAATTTACTTTTATTGAAGAAAACAATAAAAAATTTCTTTATAATTATATTGATAATCTAAGTTAATCACTAAATTTATTGGGCGAAATTCGAGTTTTACAATTTATTATAAAATTACCTATCATTTGACAAATATATGAGAAAACTATAATAAAAAACCTCGAATTTCACTTTGTTAGTCGTACCATGATGCCGAATGTCGAGTTTTTGATTGTAATGTACTAGCGTTCATCTCGTCTAATACTTTTTAAACCGTACTGAATGAAAACTCGACATTCGGCCTATATGAATTAATTATTTTAAGATTAATAATACCTGAAAAATCCTGTCCTGGAATATTTATAAAAATAAATTATAATTAGGAGATAATTTTTCGTGTAAAAATAAAAAAAGCCCTTGACAAAATCATTTTTTTTGATATATTAGAGAACAGGCGTTCGTTTATGCAAATATTAAAACCAGAAATTAAACAAAAAATATTATATGTTTCTGAAAAAATGTTTTTTGAAAATAGCTTTCAAAAAGCATCTACAAGAGAAATAGCAAAAAAATCAAATATCAGTGTAAGTAATTTATATAAATATTTTAAAAGTAAAGAAGATTTATTTTATGAAATTACTTCTGTCTTTTATAATAATTTTAAAAAAGGATTTAATGATTTTATAAAACATGAACATGAAGACTTTAGTGTAAATAGAGTAGAATTAATTTCTAATAAATTAGCAGAAATAATTAAAAGTGATAGAATAAAATTTGTAATTGTTATGGATAAAAGTAAAGGGACTAAATATGAAAATTCTATGAATGAATTGATTGATGTTTTTGAGAATCATTTGTCTAAAAATATCAATAAAAATTTAATAGATGATATTTTTATTTTACATATTATTTCAAAAAATTTTTTTATGGGTATATTGGATATAGCAAAATACTATAAAAATGATAAATGGGTAGATGATAATATAAACTCATTAGTTAAATATCATGTAACCGGTATCAGCCGGTTTTATAAATAATTTTTTTAAACGATAAGAGAACACATGCTCTCTTATCGTTATAAGGAGTATTATATGAAATAAATTTTTAGTAATTTTAATTATTTTTAATTTATGTTTTATTGATTCAATCAAAAAAATCATTAAGGAGGAAAAATTATGGAACCAAAAATTGTTGAAATGAATGAAATGAAGATTACTGGATTAGTTCTTCACACATCATTTAAAGATGGTCGACAAGCAAAGGAGGTGCCTGCTTTTTTTCACAAACTATGAGAAAACAAAAAAATAGATAATATTTCAAATAGGAATAATAAAAATAAACTATGTATATTTTTATTTAAAGGAGAAGGAAAACCTGTAGATTTTGATTATATTGTGGGGACAGAGGTTAAAAATTTTAATGATATTCCTGAAGGAATGAAAAATTTAGTTATTAAAAAAAATAAATATGCAAAATTGACAATCATTAAAAAAGGTAATAAAGATGGTGTTAATGCATTTAATTTTTTAGTACAAGAATGGTTACCAAAATCTAACTATAAACATGCTGCTTCACCTCCATTTATTTATTACGATGAACGTTTTTCATCTGTCTTTGATAAATATGGATATAACGGTGATCCATTAGCAGATGTTTATTTACCAATAATAGAAAAATAATTTTTTTACATCATAAGAGAACACAAGTTCTCTTATGATGATAAGGAGTAACGATGAACAATATATTTAATGAAAAATCAAAAATAGGAAAAATTCTTTTTAATACTATGCTTAAAAGTCTAGATAATCCATTTCGTATTAAAATTAATAATCCGGAAAAAATTGTTAATGCCTCAGGCATTTTAGCAGGTCAAAATGTATTAGAGATAGGAAGCGGCTCAGGCTTTTTTACAACTCATATATCCAAAAAAATAGGAATCAATGGTTTATTGCATTCTATAGATCTTCATCCAATTTCAGTTAAAGAGACATTAAATAAAGTAAAAAAAAATAACCTAACAAATGTTAATGTTCTGAAACAGGATGCCATGAAAACAAATTTTAATAATAGTCAATTTGATTTAGTTTTACTATACGGAGTAATTCCTTCACCGGGAATTATTTCCACAAAAAAATTGTTAAATGAAATTTATAGACTTTTAAAACCACATGGTAAACTGGCAATTTGGAGTGCTGTACCATTTTGGTCAAAAAAAACAATTAATAAATCAGGTAAATTTTTTCTTGAGCTGAAAAAAAAAGGAGTATATGTATTTAAAAAACAATAGTTATTTCTCTGTATTTGATATTTATCTAAAATAAAAGCTGAAGTAATTTATCTTACTTCAGCAGTTTTTTTTCGATTTTTTATTTTAATTATAAAAAAAATAATTATCTCAATTAATATTATTATATAA
>CAZYID010000194.1:0-6610 GCA_964646595.1 uncultured Spirochaetales bacterium
TTCTTAGCGAAATCTAACGTTTATTGTGGGACAACATATTTACAGCAGATAATTACATGACAAGTGAAGTAGGTTAATAATGAAATATGAAATAAGCGAGCCATGAGCCGCAGGCTCATGCCCTCCCGGAGGGGCTTTTCTGGTCCTGCCCGGACAGGGCAATCATTTTATCTCTTGACAAAAAAGTATCCAATAGTATAATAATTATAATTATTATATGGATTGATTTATGAATGATATTGTAACTAAAAATATTGATAATATAAAAAAACTCTGTATAAAATATAATGTTTTATTATTATATGTTTTTGGTTCTGTTTTAACAAAAAGATATTCTTTATATAGTGATATTGATTTTATTGTAAAATTTAAAAAAATTCCTATAAAACAATATGCTGATTTCTTTTTTGGTTTTAAAGAAGAATTAGAAAAAATTACCGGCAAAAAAATTGATTTAGTAGAAGAAGAGACAATTAAAAATCCTTATTTATTAGAAGAAATTATTAAAAAACGAAAAAAAATATATGGATAAAAAGTTAAAAAAATTTCTTTATGATATAAATCTTTCTATACAATCAATAAAAGAATACATTAAAGATATTTCAACTTTAGAACAATATCAATCCAACAAAATGATGAAACGAGCTGTTGAAAGAGAATTTGAAATAATTGGTGAAGCAATAAACAATATGTTAAAACTTGACAGTAATATACCTATTACAAATGTAAGAAGAATTATTGATTTTAGGAATTATTTAATACATGGATATTCAGATATTTCAGATAAAGTTGTTTGGAGTATAATTGATAACAATTTATCTATACTTGAAAAAGAAGTGATTATTCTTTTAAAAAAATAATAATTATTTCTTTCTTTCTTTCTTTCTTTCTTTCTTTCTTTTCTTCTTCTCTTTATTTTCTATTTACACTTCCAGTTAATTATCTGTGTGTAATATGTTGCTCCCACAATAAACGTATATTGAGCTTCTTAGCGAAATCTAACGTTTATTGTGGGACAACATATTTACAGCAGATAATTATATGTCAAGTGGAGAAAGTAATAGATGAAAAACAGAGAAAGAGAGTCATGAGCCGCAGGCTCATACCCTCCCGGAGGGACTTTCTCAGGCTGCCCGCCCAGGGCTCATGTTAAATCTCTAATTTCCTTTAATCCCTTTTTTGTAAATTTTACAGTTTTATATTTGCTGTCATCTAGTTCAATTATTTTATTTCGCTGTAAAATATAAAAGTCTTTTTCTATTAGGGCGATATGATGTCTTTTTAATTCTCCGTATTCTTCCCAATTTCTATATTTTGGTTCAACATCTGTACTACCTTTTAATATTTTTATTGCTTTTGTTTTACCTATTTGATTATTATGCTGAATAGTAAATAATAAAATAGAACGCTGGACAGTATTCCATTCTATTTTATTTATACTTTTATAAGTTCCTCTGCATATATCACACATTTTACAATTTTCAATGTTATACTCTTCTCCAAAATAATTTAATAAATATTTTCTCCTGCATTGATTTAAATTTGAATAATTTATCATTTGATTTAGTTTATCAGTATCAATTTTAATTTTTTTATTTATTTTTAAGTTGTAATCATTTTTTATTTTATTTGATATCTCATTATTAATTATTTTTATTATATTGCCTTTTTTAATTCGTTTGAATGAAATGATTTTATTATTATTTAAAGTTTCAAGTTTTTTTATTAATTCTTTTTCACTTAAACCTATTCTTTTAGCAAGAGCGCTAAGATAAAAATTAAAATGTCTGTTTTTTGTTATTGAAGATGAAAGTAATTCTTCTAAAAAAGATTTATCAAGTTCATTTATTTTATGGTCTAAAATGAAAATTTCTACTTTTTCTTTATTTATATATTCCAATTCAATACATCTAAAATAGTTTAATTGTTTTATTATTGTATTAATTAGAAGATTACTGTATTTATTATCTTTAAAATAACTTGAAATTTCGCTGGTATATAAAACATTTTTTTTAGAAAATTTTTTTATTATTTTTAATACTTCAATTATGGAGTCTAAAGGAGGATTATTTGACTTAATAAAAAAGTCCTGAATCCTTTCATCATCTTCCATTGCAAGAAGGAGGCAATAACTTAAATTGCTGTCTCTTCCAGCTCGTCCTGTTTCTTGATAATAAGCTTCAATTGATCCCGGGATAGAGTAATGAACAATAAATCGAATATCTTTTTTATTTATTCCCATTCCAAATGCATTTGTTGCAACCAGGATATCAATCTTATTATTTAAAAAATCTTCCTGCATATTTTTCCTTTGGATATTATTTAAACTTCCGTGATATAATCCTACTGTTTTTTTAATGTTTGTTTTTAAATAATTAAAAATTTTTTCCGCATCGCTTACTGATGAAGTATAAACTATACCCGGTGATTTTACTTTATTTACAAAAGTTAATAATGCTTTATTTTTTTCTTCTTTTTTATAATGATTTTGCACACCATAGATTAAATTTTCTCTATTAAATCCGGTAATAAAGATATTACACTCTTTTAATTTTAATGAATTAATTATATCTTTTTTTACTTCATTTGTTGCTGTTGCAGTTAATGCTAAAACCGGAGGATTTTTTAATAATTTTATTATTTTTGATAAGTTCCTGTACTCAGGTCTAAAGTCATGCCCCCATTCGGATATACAGTGAGCTTCATCAACAACAAAGCATGAAATATTCAATAAGGATAACAGGTTTATAAATTTTTCATTCTTAAACCTTTCAGGTGTAAGGTAAAGAAGTTTTAATTGATTGTCTTCAAGCATTTCCTGTATAATAAGCTGTCTTGAAAAAGGTACTGTAGAATTCATCATTTCAGCAGGGTATTTTTTTGAATGAAGAAAATCAATTTGATCTTTCATTAATGAAATAAGGGGTGAAATTACAATTGTTAATCCTTTAAAACATATTGCAGGAATCTGATAACATAAACTTTTACCGCCGCCTGTCGGCATAATACCAAGCGTATTTTTTTTATTAAGAATGGAGTTAATAATTAGTTCTTGACCTTCTCTGAAGGTACTATAACCAAAATATTGATTTAATATATTTTGAATTTTTTTTTGCATTTTTATTTTTAAAATTTAATTAAGATAGGTCTTTACTATTGCACATTTTATTATGTTCATCAATATCTAATGCATCCCATGGATATTTTATCCATACATCAGGGACTATGCTGCCTTGATAAATCTTTTTTATTTTATCAGGAAATTTTGCTTTTTTATTTTTTGCTTTTTGATGCAGCACTGCAATTCTGATTTCGGATGGTTTACTTTTTAATAATTCGTTTAAACAGTATGAAAGAGTTATTCTTGTATCATCAATTTCATCAACAAGAAGTATTTTTTTACCTTTTAATTTATTTTCTATTCCGTCTATCCATTGAATCTTGATTGGTACTGCATGAGCTTCATTTTCATCTGTATATCTTTTTAAGCCGACAACATAAATGTCTTTATTAATAAAATTTCTTAATATTCTTGCAGGCATAAAACCTCCGGCAGCTATTCCAACAATACAATCCGGTTCCCAGTTATCATTAATAATATCTTCTGCAATTTTTTTTACTAATTTGTGAACTTCTTCAAATGTTACATATAATTTTTTCATATTAAAAATATATTTTAAAAATTTAATTAATGTAAAAAATGTCTTATTCCGGTGAATACCATTGCAATATCAAGTTCATTGCATGCTTTTATAGAATCTTTATCTCTTACAGAACCGCCGGGTTGAATAATGGCATTAATTCCTTTTTCACCGGCTAATCTTACTGTATCATCCATTGGGAAAAATGCATCTGAAGCCATTACTGCGCCTTTTGCTTTATCACCGGCCCAATCAAGTGCAATTTTTGCTGCAGTAACTCTGTTCATTTGTCCTGCACCAACACCAAGTATCATATTATCTTTAACAATAACAATTGCATTTGATTTAACATGTTTTGCAATAGTCTGTGCAAATTTTAAATCATGTAATTGATTGTTTTTTGGTTTTGTTTTTGTAACAATTTTAAGGTTTTCATGTAATGCTGTTTTATTATCTTTTGCCTGAAAGATAAAACCATCAACAACTCTTTTTGCGTCAAATATTTTATTGTCAGAGAATATTGTTTTTTCCCAGTTTTTATATTCCATTAATCTTACATTTTTCTTTTTAGTTAGAATTTCCAATGCATCTTTATCAAAAGATTTTGCAATGATAATTTCTAAAAATATTTTTGATAATACTTCTGCAGTTGTTTTATTTACATCACCTTTAAACCCGACAATTCCGCCAAAAATAGATACAGGATCACCTGCATATGCAGCAAGAAAAGACTCATGTATTTTTTTCCTGCAAGCAGCACCGCATGGATTTGAGTGCTTTATTACAATACATGATTCTTGCGGCAGGTCTCCAAGTATCCTCATTGCAGCGGAAATATCCTGAATATTATTATAACTTAATTCTTTACCGTGAAGTTTACCTTCTGTAAAAAAGTCTGAAATTTTTTCTTCTTTACTTCCGGGTATTGAGTAATATGCTGACGTCTGATGCGGGTTTTCCCCATATCTTAACTCGAATTCTTTAAATAAAGGGATTGCCATTTTATTATTAAAATCATTTTGAGGTAATAATGTTCTTGCTATTAAAGCATCATAATAAGATATCAAATTAAAGACTTCGGCTGATAATTTTAATCTGGTTTCTTTTGTTATTCCTCCAGAGCTTATTTCTTTCATTATTAAATCATAATAAGCAGGAGAGGGAACAGGGCAAACATATTTAAAGTTTTTTGAAGCAGCTCTTAACATTGTTGGTCCGCCAATATCAATCATTTCTATTAATTTATCAATTGATTTTTCACCGGATAATACCAGATTTTCAAATGGATAAAGATTAACAACAACCATATCAATATTTTTTATTTCAGAGTTTTTTGCCTCTTTGTCTCTTTTACTTAAAATACCTCCATGTACAAAAGGATGTAAAGTTTTTACTCTTCCGCCAAAAAATTCTTTTACTCCTGTAAATTCTTCAATTGGAATACATTTGATATCATTTTCTTTTAATAATCTAAAAGTGCCGCCAGTGCTGATTATTTCAATTCCTTTTGATTGAAGAAATTTTGCAAATGGGATAAGATTGTCTTTATAATAAACACTAATTAATGCTCTTTTTACTTTTAATTTAGACATTATTCCTCCAAATAATTAAAGATATATATTATTATATTGATAAAATTTAGATGCTTAATATTAAAATTTTATATTAATAATGTCTATTACTATTAATAGAATTCTAATAAAGGGAAGTAAAATTTTATTATTAAAATTAATAACATTAATAATTATTAAGATTAGGATTTACTTTTTAAATTATAATATATAAAATAAAAAAATGTATGAATAAAGTAGCTGTTGTTAAAGTTGATTCTTATGATATACAAAAAATTTATTATGCAGTAATAGATGCAATCAACAAAATAAATTTTAAAATTCCTAGAAATAAAACTGTTTTAATAAAACCTAATATTCTTGCTCAAAATAAACCTGATCAGCATTCAATTACTCATTATTCTGTTATTGATGCTGTTTGCAGGATATTTAAAGAAAACAATTGTAATATTCAAATTGGCGAATCAATTTCTTTTTATCAAAAAGGATTAACCAGAAAAGCATTTGTTTCATCAATAATTAAAGAAGTTGCTAAAAAATATAATGCAGAATTAATTGCATTTGATGAAGAACCTTTAGTTAAAATTACAGATGGGATAATTGGGCTAAAAGAATTTTATCTTCCAGAAAAATTATTAAAAGCTGATATTGTAATTGATATGCCTAAATTAAAAACTCATAGCGGATTAAGATTAACAGGTGCTGTTAAAAATATGTTTGGATGTATTCCCGGGGGATTGAAGCAAAAAGCTCATATTTATGTAAATAATGATTTTGAACTATCTGATATTTTTCTTGATATATGTAATATTGTTCAACCAAAATTATCAATTATGGATGCAATAATTAGTTTAGACGGGGGACCAAGTGCATCAGGTAAACCTGTTAAAACCGGAAGGATTTTAGTCTCAACTAATCCGGTAAGTTTAGATGTTGTTGCAGGAAAAATATTAGGATATAAACCGGAAGAAATTTCAACACTTGTAAGAGCAAAAGACCGTGCATTGATAAATAATTTTGAAGATATTAGAATCATAGGAGATATTCCAAAAGTAGAATTTAAAAAATTAATTAAAGGACCAATCGTTTTAATAAAGAAAAAAGATGATATGTTTGTTACAGATACATTTGTTAATCCATTAATAAAATTTTCGAAATGCAATTTTTGCTATAAATGTCTGGAGTTTTGTCCTGTAGATGCAATAGTAAAAAATAATAATTATCCATTGATAAGTATAGATTATAATAAATGCATTAATTGTTATTATTGTTTATCTGCATGTCCATGCAATGCAATAAAAACAAAGTCTACCTGGAAAAATAAATTTATAAATATAATGCGCCGTATTTTAAATATTTAGTGATAAAACCGTTTTTGAATTTTATTGACTATTTTAT
>CAZYID010000195.1:0-6592 GCA_964646595.1 uncultured Spirochaetales bacterium
ATATCTTCTTGAAGATCTTTGCTGATAAAACCATAGTTTAAATAATAAACAAGTTGATTCATGACATATTCTTTAGTCAATTTCATTCCGCCTTAGTATTATTTTTTAAAAAAATTAACTTGATTATTATTGTTATCGCAAAAATAGAGGTAAAATTTTAACTTTTTGTATTAATATATATTAATTATAATAGAATTTTAGATTTGAGCAATAAAAATAATTATAAATGAATAAATTTATAATTATTTTTCAGGTAAATTACTTTTAAAAATGATTAATATTAATTAGAACCGCACAAAATGCAAACAAACTAGGTAATAAATCTCTCACAAAGCTCACAGAGGGCACAAAGAAAATAAAAATGTTTGAAAAAGGCATATATTTATCAAAATTAAATATAATATCTTGAAATAAAATAAGAAAAAATAATAATGATAAAATATAACTATAAAACTCTGTGTTCTTTGTGAACTTTGTGAGAGATTTATTAGTTTTTATACAGTCTGAGAGTTCATAGGGAAAATTAAAAAAATCTTTGCGACCTCTAAGATCTCTAGTGCTCGAAGGGAGCGGGCGATTAAATAATAAGTTTTTTTACGGGATTACATCTCATCAAGTTTTATCTTTAAAATTTCATTAACTATTTTAGGATTTGCATGCCCTTTTGTTTCTTTCATAATTTGCCCGACAAAAAAACCAAATAAATTAGTTTTTCCGGTTTTATATAATTCTACCTGTTTTTTATTTTCTACTAAAATTTTAAGTACTACTTTTTCTATTAGCTTATGATCTGTAATTTGTTTTAAACCCTGTTCTTCAATTACATTTATTAAACTTTTTTTAGAATCAAATGCTTTTTTAATAACATTTTTACCTATTTTCCCGCTTATTTCTCCATTGTCAATTCTTTTTAAAAATTCTGCAAAATCTTTACATGAGACCGGAATATTTTTTATTCCTCCAGGTATATAAAATAGGAATTCATTAAAGAACCAGTTTGCCAGGTTTCTTGGATTGTTATAAAGTTTAAGCGTATCTTCAAAGTAATCAGCATAATCAGGATTAGTCATAAATAATTTTGCTTCATCTTCATTGAATGAATATTTTTCCATATATTTTCTTTTTCTTTCAAGTGGCAGCTTTGGAATTTTTTTCTTTAAAGGTTCAATGGTTTTTTCATTCAGGGTTAAAGGTAAAAGGTCTGGTTCAGGGAAATATCTATAATCCTGTGACTCTTCTTTTGATCTCATTAAATATGTTTTTTGAGAACTTTCATCCCATAGTCTTGTTGATTGTTCAAGACTGATTCCGGCTCTAACAAGTTTAGTTTGTCTTTCAATTTCAAAGTCAATTGCTCTTTCAATTGCTTTAAATGAGTTCATGTTTTTAACTTCTATTTTTGTACCGAGTTTTGTATCACCTTTTTTTCTAATTGAGATGTTTGCATCACATCTTAAACTGCCTTCTTCCATATTTCCGTCACAGATCCCTAATGAGACAAGGATTGCTCTAAGTATAATTACATATTCTTTTGATTCTTGACCGGTACTGAGATCCGGTTCAGAAACAATTTCTATAAGCGGGACACTGGAACGATTAAAGTCTACTGCACTTGCTTTTGCTCCCCAGATACCGGGTGCTCCAATATGCACCATTTTACCGGCATCTTCTTCCATATGTATTCTATTAAGTCTTATCTTTTTTATTTTATTATTTACTTCTATTTCAATGTATCCTTTACTGCAAATTGGTTCTTCAAATTGTGATATTTGATATCCTTTTGGGAGGTCAGGGTAAAAATAGTTTTTCCTTGCGAAGGTTGATTTTTTATTTATTGTGCAGTTTGTTGCTAAACCTGCAATTATAGCCATATTAACAGCTTCTTTATTTAAAACAGGTAATACTCCGGGCTGGCCTGAACATACAGGACATGTATTTTGATTAGGTTCATTTCCAAATTTAGTAGAGCATTTACAGAATAATTTTGATTTTGTTTTTAACTGAGCATGTATTTCAAGACCAATTACAGATTCATAGTCGTCTCCCATGATCTTAACCTGACTGATTTCTTGTGTTTTTTTTTCATCACCTGTTCTGCCTTTTTGCGGAGGAACAATATAACTTGTTCCTTCTTTTAAGGGGGCGTTTTGTAAAATTGATTCTAATTTATCCCAGGTTTCGTCTATATCATCTCTAAATAGTATTTCTTTTTCAACAGAATGCGTTGCAGGCAGAATGTTCTTTGCAGGAGATTGATTAATAATTTTTGCGTATTCCAGGAATTCTTCTAATTCTTTTAAGAGTAATTCCTTTTCTTTTTTTGAGACTTCAAATGATGCAAGTTTAATTAAATTGTCAATATTAATATGTTTTTCATTTTCTTTCATAAAATACCTTTAATAGTAATTATAATTTTAAGCTCTGTCCCTTTAAGTAATAAATAATTATGGTGTAATTCTATTTCTATCCCTTGGGAATAAAGTTGCTTCTCTGACATTCTTTAAATTTAATATCTTCATTGTTAATCTTTCCAGTCCCATTCCAAGTCCTCCGTGAGGAGGCATGCCGTATTTAAAGGATTCTAAATAATCTTTAAATTCATTTGGATTACCGCCAAATTGAATAATGCTGTTTTTCAGCATTTCATAATCATTTATTCTTTGACCGCCTGTAGTAATTTCTAAACCTTTAAATAACAAATCAAAGGAACGTGTGTAACCCGGCATTCTTTCATCAGGCATTGTATACATTGGTCTTTTTTTAACAGGATAACCGATTATATAAACAAAGGAAGAGTCTTTTTCCTTTTCAAAATATTCACAAATTACTCTTTCACCTTCAGGTGAAATGTCTCCATCCAGATCATTAACTCCGCATTTACTTGCAATTTCAAGGGCTTCAAGAAAATGTATTCGTGGAAAATTTTCTGGAATTTTTATTTTAACACCAAATTCTTTTAATATATCTTTATGACTTTGTTGTATTTCTGTTACAATATATTTAACCAAAGCTTCTTGCATGTCTATAATGTCTTGTTCGTCTTTAATAAATCCCATTTCAAAATCAAGGCTTATATATTCATTTAAATGCCTTGCTGTATTATGAATTTCTGCTCTGAAAACAGGTCCAATTTCAAAAACTCTTTCAAGACCGCTTCCTACCATTATTTGTTTATAAAATTGCGGTGATTGTGCAAGAAACGCCTGTTTTTCAAAGTATTTAACTTCAAATATATTTGTTCCGCCTTCAGTTCCGCTTGAAATTATTTTTGGGGTTTTTATTTCAGTAAAATTATTTTTTCTTAAAAATTCAGAAAACAATCTTGCTATTTCTGATTGAATTTTAAATACTTTTATTATCTTAGTATTTCTTAATGATAATGCTCTGTTATCCAGTATTGTTGGTAAAGTAATATTTTTAAATGAATCATAGATGTTTAATGGAAGATCAGATGAAGATTTACCTAATATTTTAAATTTTTCAGCTTTAATTTCAATATTATTAAATGGACTTCTTTTTTCTTTTGTAACTTCACCATAAACTTCAATAACAGTTTCCGGAGTTATTTTTTCTATATCAAATTTTGATTCTATTACCAGTTGTGCAAGACCTGCTCTGTCTCTTAAAATATAAAATTCGATACCGCCAAGGCTGTTTATTTTATGAATCCATCCGGAAATATAAACTTTTTTTCCAATATAATTTTCAAGCTCAGTACTTAAAATTCTATTTGAAGCGTTTTTTTTTCTATTTATATAAGAATCAGATACTTCCTTTATTTTTTCTTTTGATATATATGTAATTATTTCTTCTTGATTTTGTTCGATGAATTCTTTTTTATCACTTTTATTTTCAGATTTTAAATTATCTAAATTAGGAGTAAAATCAATGTTTCTTTTTTCTTCAACTACTTTTCCAATTTGAAACAATGTATCTTCTGATAAAGGTTTTCCAATAAATTGAATCCCGATTGGAAGATTGTTTATTTTTCCGCTAGGTATAGAGATTGCCGGCATACCGGATAAATTAGGTAATACTGTTGTAATATCTGAAAGATAAACTTTTAATGGATTAGTTGCTAATTCACCAAATTTAAAAGCTGTATCAGGTGTTGTTGGAGTTGCAATTATATCATAAGTTTTAAATAATTTTTTTAACTCACTCATAATGTATGATCTGACAATTTGAGCTTTTCTGTAGTATTCATCATAATAACCTGATGAAGTTACAAAGTTACCAAGTAAGATTCTTTTTTTTACTTCTTTACCAAAACCACTTGATCGTGTTGAAAAAAGCATTTCTTCATAATTTGTCTGTTTATGACTTCTAAATCCATATTTAACTCCATCGTATCTTGACAGATTTGAACTTGCTTCAGCAGTAGCTATAAAGTAATAAGCAGATATAACATATTTTAATGCTTTAAACGGTATTTCTTCTATAATTGCGCCATTCTCTTTTAGTAAATTTAAATTATCAATAAAATGCTGTTTTATTTCTTCAGATATACCTTCTTTATACATTTCAGGGAAAACAGCAATTTTTAATTCCTTTATATTTTTTCCAATTTTTTTGGTATAATCTTTTTTTTCTACATTTAAAGATGTTGAATCTTTTTTATCATGACTGCTTATAACAGATAATAAAGCAGCGCATCCGTAAACATCTCTTGCAATAGGTCCGATTTGATCCAATGATGATGCATATGCTACAAGACCATATCTTGAAACAAGCCCATAAGTTGGTTTCATTCCAACAACTCCACAAAATGCAGCAGGTTGACGGATTGATCCGCCTGTGTCGCTTCCAAGAGCCAGGGTACATAAACTAGTTGATACAGCAACTGCTGATCCTCCGGAAGAACCTCCCGGTACTCTATTTAAGTCCCATGGATTTTTAGTGTTTTTTAATACGCTTGTTTCTGATGTAGATCCCATTGCGAATTCATCCATATTGGTTTTACCAATTATTATTCCTCCGTTTTTGTTAATGTTTGATACGACAGTTGCATCAAACGGTGGATTGTAATTTTTTAGAATGTTAGAACCGCATGTAGTATTTATTCCTGTTGAATGTATATTATCTTTTAATGCAATGGGGATGCCGTCAATTTGGCTTTTTTGTGAATCCTTTTTCCATCTTTTATCACTCTCAATAGCTTTTTTAATTAAATATTTTTTATCATATAAGGAAATGTAACTTTCAAGGACAGGATCATATTTTTCAATATTTTCTAATGTCTGAGTAATTAATTCAAGTGATGAAATTTCTTTTTTTTTAAGTAATTCTGTTATTTGGATTAAGTTTAAATTAGTAATATTGTGCACTATTTTTATTCTCCAAATGGTATTTTTATTTTATATTTAAATATTTCAAACAACACAAAATTGTATTTTATATTACAGTCTGGTACAATTTTGTATTAGATTTTAATAGTTTAAAGCATAGTTATTTATAAATTATTATTAAGCAATAATCTTGCCATATTAATAATAGTATTTATTGTAATAAATATTGACATAATTTTCAAAAAAAACTATATTATGCCTCATTAAATCCAGGGGTGTCTGAATAGGAAAACGTTTATTTTTTTGAGTATAAATATAGTGTTGTTTTTTAAAACAAGCAAATAAAATAACATTAAAAACTATTTAATTCAAGGTAAATAACTTATTTTCTATGAGACTGAGAAAGCTATGCTTAACCCTTTAAACCTGATCTGGGTAATTCCAGCGGAGGGAGGTATGCTTATAAATGAAAATCATTTCATAAAATGGATAAAATCCCTAAAAAATTTTAGGTTTTTCTCAGATTTAAATTATAAAAATTATTAAGGTAACTCTTATGATTTTTTAATTTTAATATTTATATAATTTGAAAAAATAAGAATGAGAATCGTTATGAAAAGAAAATATCCAAGGGTTTTATCAATTGCCGGTTCTGACAGCTCAGGAGGAGCAGGAATCCAGGCAGATTTAAAAACATTTACTGTTTTTGGGTGTTATGGAGCTACAGTTTTAACTACTTTAACTGCACAGAATACAACAGGTGTACAGGGAGTTTTTTCAATTGATTCAGGATTCGTTGGTAAACAAATTGATTCTGTTTTAACTGATATAAAAATTGATGCTGTTAAACTTGGTATGCTTTATGATTCGGAAATTATATCAGTAATTTGTGAAAAAATAAAACAGTACAATATAAAAAAAATAATCCTTGATCCTGTTATGATAGCTACTAGCGGTGACAAGTTATTAAAAGAAGATGCAATTAAGATTTTAAAAGAAAAATTAATTCCATTAACAATGATAATTACACCAAATATTAAAGAAGCAGAAATATTGTCAGGTATTATTATTAATAATAAAAAAAATATCGTAGAGGCAGCAAATATAATAAAAAATTTTGGTGTAAATAATGTATTGATAAAAGGCGGTGATTTTCAGAGCAAAGATGCAAATGATTGTTTATTGTATAAAAGTCAAAAAGGATATAAAACAGCATGGTTTAAGTCCGAGAGAATTAAAACAAAAAACACTCATGGTACAGGGTGTACGCTTTCATCTGCAATAACTTGTTTTATTGCAAAGGG
>CAZYID010000196.1:0-6430 GCA_964646595.1 uncultured Spirochaetales bacterium
TTTTTCATTATTTGATGATAAATTTATTTCTCTAAATAAAATAATTGCTTCATCAAACTTTCCGGAATTATACAACTTTTCTGCTTTTTCTTTTTCTTTTTCCCAATTTTTTGCCTGATCTGAATTCATAAAAAAAATTATATTTAACAATAATAATACCAGCAAAAATCTTTTATTTAACATATAAATACCTCAGACTAATATTTAAATATCGACTTCAAAATTGTGCAACTTGAATTGAGCTTTCATAAAATTATATAATTGCGAATTTTAAATATTTATTCAATTTTATAAAATTTAGTTATCTTTTTAACTTTTTATTCTAGCAAAAGCAATTGAAGATTTTGGAATAAAATACAATTGTTTTCCTAATGAAGTTTGAATTAATATACTATCTCTATAAACAACAGTTAATGTCCCTGTAATAGTAACATCCAAATTTAGTATAGTTACTGAAATTTCTTTACCAATATTTTCTTTAAAGAAAGCATTAATCCCTAATTCATTAGAAACACTTGCATCTTCTTGAGAAAATACTCCAAATAAAATTGTGATAAAAATAATTATAAAAAGATATTTTTTTTTCAAATTATATCTCCTCCTTAATTTTTTAATAAATTTAATCTTCTATATAATAAATTATTATATTTCTATATGCACTGGTTTAACATCCCATATTTGTTCTGCATATTCTTTTATTGTTCTATCACTGGAAAAAAAACCCATATTTGCAACATTTATTATTGATTTTTTTGTCCATTTCTCTTTATCAAGAAAATCTTCTGATATTCTGGTTTGGCAATTATAATAATCCTGAAAATCAGCCAAATGCATATATTGATCTTGATACAATAAATCATCAATTATCAGCTGAAAAAGACCGGGATTGCCCTCAGAAAAAAATCCACATGTAATTAAGTCAATTACCTCTTTTATTCTTACATTTTTTTCATAATATGATGAAGGATTATAACCTTTAATTTTTAATTTTTCAATATCAGAAACTCTAAGACCAAAAATATAAATATTTTCTTTTCCTACTTCATTAGCAATTTCAATATTTGCCCCATCCCACGTTCCAATAGTTAAAGCACCATTAAGAGCAAACTTCATATTACCTGTACCGCTTGCTTCTTTACCGGCAGTAGATATCTGTTCTGATATATCTGAACCAGGTATTATTTTTTCTGCTAAAGATACTCTATAATTTGGAATAAATACAACTTTTATCTTATTATTAATATCTTTATCATTATTGATTACAGAAGCGACATTATTAATCAATTTAATAATCATCTTTGCTTTATGATATGAAGGTGCTGCTTTAGCACCAAAAATAAATGTCCGAGGAATAAATTTCAAATTTGGATTACCCTTAACCTCAATATATAAACTTATAATATGTAATAGATTTAAAAGCTGTCTTTTATATTCATGAAGCCTTTTTATCTGTACATCAAATATAGAATTTATATTTACATCAATATTAGTTTCTTTTTTAATTACTTCAGCGAGTCTTTTTTTATTTTCTAGTTTGATTTCCTGCCATCTTATTAAAAAATCTTTATCATCAATATATTTTAAAATCTTTTTTAATTCATAGAGATCTGTAATCCACCCTTCACCAATCTTTTCTGTTATTAAAGCAGATAATAATGGATTACACTTTAACAACCATCTTCTCTGTGTAATTCCATTAGTTTTATTATTAAATCGTTCAGGAAACACTTCATAAAAATCATGTAAAATATCATTTTGCAATAATTCTGAATGTAGATTAGCAACTCCATTAATTGAATGACTTCCAACAATTGAAAGAAATGCCATTCGTACATATCTATCGCCTGATTCATCAATTATTGACATACGTTTTAATCTATTAAGATCTCCAGGATATTTTTTTGAAATAAAACTTAAAAATTCATTATTAATCTTATAAATAATTTTCATGTGACATGGAAGAAGTTTTTCCATTAACTTTACAGACCATTTTTCCATTGCTTCAGGTAATAAAGTATGATTTGTATATCCAAAAACTTTTATAGTAATACTCCATGCCTCTTTCCAATTTAAATTATATTCATAAGTTAAAATTCTTATTAATTCCGGAATCGCAATTGCCGGATGAGTATCATTTAACTGAATAGCTACCTTTTTTGGTAAATCTTTTATATTTTTATTATACTTATTATACCTTCTAATTATATCTTTTAAAGAAGCTGCAATAAAAAAATATTGCTGCTTCAATCTTAACCTTTTACCTGCAGCTGTATCATCACTTGGATATAAAACTCTTGAAATATTCTCACTTCTTGTTTTATCTTCAACAGATTCAATATAATTTCCGGAATTAAAATCATTAAAATCAAATTCATTTGTAGATTTTGCACTCCATAACCTAAGAGTATTAACTGTATTATTTTTATAACCCGGAATAGGCATATCAAAAGGAAGGGCTAAAACATCATGAGTATTTTGCCATTTATACTTTATACTACCATCATTGTCTTTATAACTTTTAAGTTCACCGTAAAATTTTATTCTAATTTCATATTCCGGTCTTTCAATCTCCCACGGATTACCTAATTTTAACCAGTTATCAGGCTCTTCAACCTGGTAGCCGTTTACTATTTTTTGGTTGAATATTCCATAATCATATCTAATTCCATATCCATATGCAGGATATTCCAATGTTGCCAATGAATCTAAAAAGCATGCAGCAAGTCGGCCTAAACCGCCATTCCCTAACCCTGCATCTTTTTCCTGATCTCTAATTGCGTCAATATCCAATCCAATATCTTCAATTGCATTACAAAATTCATCAAAAAAGCCAAGATTAATTAAACTGTTGCCTAAAGACCTTCCCATTAAAAACTCTAAAGAAAAATAATAAACTCTTTTTTCATTTTCATTATAATAAGTCTGCTGAGTTTTAATCCAACGTTCAATTAACATATCTTTTACAGAATAAGCAACGGATAAAAAATTATCATGAGCTGTCGCTGTATATTGATCTTTTGCTAAAGTATATTTACGATGCCTAAAAAAATCTTCTTTAATATTATCTACCACTTTTTTGTCTGTAACTTTTCTTTCCTTATTAAATAATGTTTCCATAATTTTCCTTAAAAACTTTGCTTATTTTTATTAATAAATATTCTATATCATTTTTAATTACAATTCAATCTATTAATCTAATTTCACAAAAACCGATAATATGTTAACATATAAAATATAATAAATATCACATGACTTATTAATTAAGAAATAAAATGATAAATTTTTTACAAAAAAATCTAGACGCATTGCCAAAATTAAATGAATTATGTTCTCATTACAAAGATCAATTATATTCTATAGAATCATCAAAAAATAACAGCCAAACTTTAAAAATCAAAAATATATATCTTCATTCAAAATATGATCCAATAAAAGAAGCAAATAGAATAGTTGACATCTTGCTGCAAGACTGTAAAGAACTGGATGTGTTTATATTATATGGAGCTGGATTAGGTTATGTTGCAAGAATGCTTTTTGAAAAAAAAATTAAAAATAATAACTCTGCTATTTTACCATATATTATTTATATTGAAGCAGACATAAAAATATTTTTAACTTCAATAAATAATTTTGACTGGTCTGAAATACTAATAAATAATCAATTTAAAATTTTTTTAGAAGCTGAAAAAGAATTAATCGGGAGTTTTATACAAACAATACCAACAAAAAGAATTAGATATTATCATCATAGACCTTCATATAATTTTCATGAAAATTATTATAAAGATGTTCAAAATTATATTTCATATGTTTTAGACAGAAAAGATATGAATACAGCAACATTCACAAGATTTCAAAGACTATGGACAAAAAATTTTCTGTATAATTTACCTGCTTATATATACTCAAAAACAATCAATCAATTAAAAGATATTGCAAAAGGTTCCACAGCTGTTGTTGTTGCAGGCGGACCTACTGTAGAAAATAATATTCAATATTTAAAATCAGTAAAAGATAGTGTTATAATAATTGCTGTAGATACAGTTTATAAATATCTAAAAAAACATTCGATTGAACCGGACATTTTAGTTGTAGTTGACCCGCAATTTTGGAATTATAAATATATAGAAAATGCAAAAATAAATAATTCTATTATTGTAGCAGAATCATCTGTATATCATAAAGTTTTACAAATAGCACCTATTGAAAATTATTTTGTAGGATCATCAATATTTAAAATAGCTAAATTTTTTGATAAAAATAATGAAAAAAGAGGTACACTGGCTGCAGGAGGATCTGTAGCAACTTCAGCATTTGATATTGCCCGTATTATTGGGTCATCAGAAATAATAATTACAGGTTTAGATCTTTCGTTTCCTGATAGAATGACTCATTTTAAAGGATCTTTTTTTGAAACAAATTTCTTGAATTTTTGTAACTACTATAACACAGCAGAATGTTTGTCTTATCAATATCTAACTCATGCTCCATTACAAATAATAAATTCGACAAATGGAAAAGTTTTTACTGATCAAAAAATGTATCTATTTAAAAAATGGTTTGACAAAGAAATACCATTAACTGATGCAAAAGTTTATTTACCGGATTATGGCGGCGCATTATTAGAAGGAGTAAATATTACTGATCCTGAGAAATTACCTAAACCGGATAAAGATATAAAATTAGAATACAATAAAAATATAAATAAATTATTAAAAACAAAAAATAATATTAACTGGGACACAATAAAAGATAAAATTAATTTAATTTTAAAACATTCTATTGATATAAAAAAAATATCACAAAAAATTTTCAATTTAATACCGGAAAACGGGCAGATAAAACCTGATACACAAAAAACAATTGATAATTTAGAAAAAAATTTATTTGATGATAACAATAGAGCTGAGGTTATAAGAGTTATCTCATCATCTGCTCAGGACATACTTCTTTCAATAATGGAAAATATAGAATACAATGAAGATCAAAAAACTTCAGCCTGGATAAAAACTCGTCTTTTACATGATTCAATAATTAAATTATGTAATTTTTACACCAAATATTTAAACAAAATTTTAAAAATTTATAGTACAAATTTTTAAAGATTTTCAAATAAAATCCGAAAAATTAAATAAGCAGTAATTCTTAAGAATTACCCTCCAAATGCAAGAATTACACGCTCATTAAGCGTCCTTTAGGAGTGCAGTCCTATAGGACTCTTTTTTTTTTACAAAAATAGTATCCACAAATTATTTAAATAATATCTTTCTTATTTACATAAAATAATTGTAAAAAATGATTTGAATGGGGACAGAGCATCCATTTTTGTGATATATTGAGCATGGACAGAGCTGTAATTTTAATCATTTTTCCAGTTGAATTATTTAAAATAAAGTATTATTATTTTTTAAAAAATTAAAGAAAATTAAATTTAAAATGGAATTAACAGAAGAAGATATTTCAAGAATTTGTTTTCTTACTCGGACAGGCTTATCAAAACTCAGAATTAAAAGATTAGCAAAATATTTTGAAAACTTTAACAATTTTATTGAAAAAATAAATAGAGTTAATTATCCTGATTTAGATAAAGACTGGTCATTGTATGATTTTAAATACAAAAACAATAAAACAATTTATGCTGAAAACACAAAAATTATAGCAGAAAAAGATATTTTTAAAGGCACATATATTCATAAATGTAAAAACGGTCAAAATTATATTGTTCAAATAATTGGAAAATCAGGATATTGCAGAAAATGTGACACTCAATTTTTTCCAAAATTATGGTGGGATCATCCTTTAAAAGAAGAGTTAAATTATAAAGATATTAAGTATGGTGAAAATATAAAAATAATTCCAATAAATATAAATGATTATTATTTAAATAAATTAATTAAAATTGGTGTTGATAAAAAAATATTAGAAAAAACAGCTTCGCAATTGCACTCACCTTATGAAATAGAATTAATGTTAAAAACTCAATATTATGATAAAAAAAATCCACCCCCTGCATCAAAAATTCATTCAAAGCTCATTATATTAAACAATGTCTGGGAAACAAGACCTGTAATTTCTTTAGGCAGTTTTCCTGATGTCAAATATTTTTTTCATAAATGCAAAAAAAATAGTAATAGGATTTTATTTCAAGAAAAAAATTTTTATCCATGGTGCCCGGGATGCCAGACAAAATTTTTACCACAATGGGATAAAGAGACTCTTGAGATATATAAAGAATATATTACAGTTGAAACTTATGTTCCACATGAAAATTATGCAAACTCAAATAATAAAACAATCCTTGATGATATAAAATTTAACTCACCCGAATATTTTTACTTATCACTTTTAGGTTTAAATGAAAGATGTTCCGTTAAGGAATTACAGGATACTTTTAGGAAACTAAGTAAAACATACCACCCTGATTACGGCG
>CAZYID010000197.1:0-6340 GCA_964646595.1 uncultured Spirochaetales bacterium
TTGAGTTCTGTATTGGTATTTTGGCAAAAAACCATTCGCCAAAAACATTAATAACTGCCAGCAGCATTCCAGATATACCAATCCACTTTCGTAATGTCATATATGAAAGAGTAGTGTTTACATTTTTTTTCTCTTCTTTTTCTTTTCTTCTTCTTCTTCTTTTCCTCTCTTCTTCTTCTCTTTTTACTCTTCCGGCTAATTATCTGCTAAACATGTTTCCTTCACAACAAGCGTATTTTTCTCACGTTGCAAAAAATTTGTTTTTTGACAGCGGGAGGAACTAACGCTTGTTGTGGAGAACATGTTTGTGCAGATAATTAATTGACAAGTAGACAATGTAAAATATAAAGTATAAAATAAGCTGGTCGAGGACCGCCAGGTCCTCGTGCTCCCCGCACAGGGGCAATGTATAGAATAAGCAAGCCAGGAGCTGCAGGCTCTTGAGCCCCCTGCTCAAGGAAAAAACATGTCTTATATGGGCGACCTGACAGATATTCAGATAAAAGACGATCCTCAACAGCAATTAAAAAATTGGCGCAGAAAACATGATTATATAATATTTATTGACACTGACGGGTGCGTTCTGGATAATATGTGGGCAAAACAGGTTGGAGTTTTTCAACCTTTATTTTTAGATAAGTTTGGTTTAAGAAACATAGAGCCTTTTTTTAGACTTCATGCTGAGTTTCATAATCTCTGGGGAAAGACAAGAGGAGAAGACAGATTTTTAGCAATCAGGGATACTTTAAGTTCTTTATTCGAAGATCAGGAAGCAAAAAAAGTTTTTCAATTTGATCATATCATAAAAATTAAAAAATCAATTGACGCATATATTAGATGGACTGACAATGATGATGATCTGGAATTAGGAATCCCTTCATTAATAACATATCATAAACAAAATAGTGCTGATAATATAATTACAATACTTCTTGCATGGGCTGAAACTGTTAACAGGACATTTGAGCATACAACTGTTAATATGCCTCCATTTAAATATGTTAAAGAAACAATTAAAAAAATTTCAAATGATGCTGACATTTTAGTAATCTCATCTACACCTTACAATGATCTTAAAATGTGGTGGGAAAATGTCGGGCTAAAGCAGTATTTAACAACTATTGGTTCAAAAGAAATGGGCGCAAAAACAGAGTTGATTAAATTAGTAATGAAAAGCGGAGGGTATGATCCAATGCAGTCAATAATGATTGGCGATGGCGGTAAAGACAGGACTTCAGCGATTGATAATAATATTTTATTTTTAGGTGTAATTCCGGGTAAAGAAGAGCAAATCTGGAAAGATTCTATAGAGGAAGTATTTGATCCGTTTTTTAAGAGTATTTATAAGGGAAGTGAATATGAGAGAATTAATCTTAAAGAATTTGATAAAGCTCTTAAAGAAAAAGGTCCATGGCAGCTTCCGGATTATGATCCAAAAAGAGAGTATTTAAAGCTTCAAAATAATAGAATTACTGCATATAAAAGGTTAGGGCTGTCTATGGATGGTTTATTTATTTATAAATAATAAAATTATTTCATTTTAACTTTATAAATATAATATTTTAGATTGACACTATACTATTTTTTCGTTATATAACACTTTTAGAAAGGAAACGACAATCTTATGGCCTTTAATGAAAGGTATAACGAAATTACTAAAATTCTTTCAAAAATTAAGAAAGTTACTGTTCAGGAACTTACTGAAAGGTTAAAAGTTTCTGAAGTTACTATTCGAAAAGACTTATCTGATCTTGAAGCACACGGAAAAATTTTACGAACTCATGGCGGCGCTGTTTTAGCTGAGGATATGACTCAACATAATCCTATTAATATTCGTATTAATGAAAACATTGATAAAAAAACTGCTATTGCAAAAAAAGCAAGAGAATTAGTTAGGGAAGATGATACTATTTATATTGATGCCGGAACTACTTGCTGCCAATTTGCTCAAGAAATAAAGGATATGAATTTACGGGTAGTGACAAACTCAATGGATGTAATATTAGAGCTTGCTCAATATCCTAATATTTCTCTTTTTACTCTGGGAGGCAGTTACCGTATAGATGCAAGGTCATTTATTGGACCAATTGCCATTAATTCTATAAAAAATTTTCAAATATCTACATGTTTTTTAGGCACATCAGGCATTTCAAAAGAAGGTAATTTTTCTTCTCAAAATACTATTGAAGCGGAATTAAAAAGCGCAATTCTTGCTTCGTCAAACAGAAAAGTAGTTTTAGCAGATAATACTAAATACGGGATTACAGCATTTTCAATATTTGCAAAACCAAAGGATATTGATATTTTAATTATGGATTCTGACATTAATGATCTTGATAATCTAAAGTCTTTAGGGATTGAGATTATGGTTACTAATGTTTAAATAAATTTTTTTATTGAGGAGTTTTCTTATGAATTATCTTAATGATATGTTTAAACTTGATGATAAAATAGTTGTTATTACAGGAGGAGGCGGTGTTATTGCACATGCAATGGCTGAAGGCATTTTAAATGCAGGAGCAAAAGTTATTCTCTGGGATATAGCGCAGGACGCTGTTGATCAGGCAAAGACAAGACTTAATGACACTACAGGTAAAGGTGATAATATATATACTTCTGTTGTTGATACAACAAAAGAAGATTCGGTAAAAAATGCAATAACAGATGCTGAAAAGAATGCAGGAAAACCTAATGTTTTAATTAATGCGGCAGGCGGTAATCGTGGAAAAAGCGCGTTTGTTGATACTGATATAGAGACTTTCGAATTTGTTTTAAAGTTAAATCTAATTGCCGGATTAATGGTGCCTTCTAAAATAATGGCAGCTTATTGGATTAAAAATAAAATCAAAGGTAATATTATTAATATGACTTCAATGGCTTCATATATACCTTTATCCGGTGTATGGGCATATGGAGCAGCAAAAGCCGGTGTTTTAAATTTGACAATGGCTTGTGCAAAAGAGTTTGCAGAACATGGTATTAGAGTAAATGCAATTGCACCGGGATTTTTTATTGGCAAACAAAATAAAGATTTATTAATAAAAGATGAAAAAACCGGAGAATTAACAGACCGGGGTAACGATATTATTGCACATACTCCATTTGGCAGATTTGGAGATATAAAAGAAATTACAGGAGCAACAATTTTTTTAATCAGTGATGCAGCTTCCGGATTTATTACAGGTGTTTCACTTCCAATTGACGGCGGTTATTTAATTGATAACATTTAAAAATATATAGTATATAAATATTGGAAATAATAAATATTATTTAAAAGGAAAAAACAATGGGAAACATAATTACAACTATTTGTGAAAATGGATTGCTGGATTTAACTCAGGAAGAGTTAAATAAATTAAAGCATAGAAGTAAATTATACTTTATTGGTAAAGACACAAAAGTATATAAAAATTCGTTATATAAAAATAATGATATATTATATTTTATTGCGAAAAAAGAATCTAAAAAATCTTTATATCTAATGTCTAAAAAAGATTTTAAAAGTGAATTTAACTCTCAAATAAGAAATATTGATGAAGTCTATATTCAGATTGTTGAGATAAATTTTGAAAACTCTCAAATTCTAAAAAAGATTTTCCCTTTTACTGCGCCAATTTCATTAAGGGATAAAAAAACTACATTTGGCTGCGGAGATAGATTGGGTCTTGCATCTCCGGGGCATATCAGAGCTTGTTTAAACTATGATATTTATCCGGTGTTAGCTCAACAGTCAATCAGGGAATTAAATTTAACTAAAAGAACATATAATGAAGTTACTGCTAGAGCAGCATTTTTAGTTTTTCAGGAAGGATTTGAAAGAGGTTACGGTGCTGATGGAGATCATTTAAAAACAATTGATGATATTGATGTTGCATTGCAAGCAGGTATGCCGATGATAACATTGGATTTATCAGAAGTTATGAATGCTGACGCAGCAGATTGGAGTGAAGATAAAATCAATGAAGCATTTGAAAAGCTTGATTCTGCAGAAAAAGATAGAATGTTAGAGGCGTATGCTGATAAGACATTTTCACTTGGAGAAGATAGTATTACTATTTCATTAAGTGAGGCAAAAAAATGTACTGTAATGTATAAGAGCGCTTTAGATTTGGCAAAAGAGGTAGATCATCATTTACAAAAAAATCGCGGGGACAAATATGACCTTGAGATCAGTATTGATGAAACAACTACTCCAACATTACCTGAGCATCACCTTTTTATTATTAAAGAATTAAATCATAGAAAAGTAAATGTTAATTCTCTTGCGCCCAGGTTTATTGGTGATTTTCAAAAAGGTATTGATTATATTGGCGATATAGAAGAGTTTGAAAATCAATTTATTATACATTGTGAAATTGCAAAAGCTAACGGCAATTATAAAATTTCTATACATTCCGGGAGTGATAAATTTTCTGTTTATCCGATTATTGGAAAGTATACAGGAATGAGATTTCATTTAAAAACAGCCGGAACAAGCTGGCTTGAAGCAGTTAGATGTGTTGCAAAATGTGACCCGGCATTCTATAGAATACTTCATAAGAAAGCATTTAAATATTATGAAGATGCTGTAAAATATTATCATATAACAGCTGATCTATCCAAAATAAAAAACATTGATGAACTTGATGATCATGAAATTCAGGAATATCTTGAGAGAAATGACTCAAGGCAATTACTGCATATAACATATGGCGGATTATTAAATGATCCGGAATTAAGAGATAAGTTTTTTCAGATACTTGATGATTATGAAGATGTTCATTATGAAGTACTTCAAAAACATATTGGTGAACATATAGAATTATTAGGAGTACCAACTCTTTAAAATTTATTACTGACTATGGTAAGACAGGCATCTCGCCTGTCCTGCAGAGTGTAAAACTATTACTTTTTTGACATAACTTTTAAAATATATGGAGCTTGTATGACTAAAAAATTTATTACTGATGATTTTATGCTTCAGTCAAAAATCGCAAAAGATCTTTATAACAATTATGCTAAAAAAATGCCTATTTTTGATTATCATTGCCATCTTCCTGTTAAAGAAGTAGCAGATGATAAAATTTTTGAAAATATTACTCAAGTTTGGCTTTATGGTGATCATTATAAATGGAGAGCAATGAGAAGCAATGGTGTTGATGAAAAATATTGTACGGGTAATGCAGCAGATTATGAAAAGTTTGAAGCATGGGCAAAAACAGTTCCTTATACTTTAAGAAATCCTCTTTATCATTGGACGCATTTAGAGCTTGCCAGGTATTTTGATATAGATGACAAATTATTAAATGAAGATACTGCAAAAGACATTTATGATAAATCAAGTGAGATAGTTAATTCAAAAAAATTTAGTGCCAGAAATATAATGAGAAAAATGAATGTTAAGGCAGTTTGTACAACTGATGATCCTATAGACAGTCTGGAGCATCATAAAAAAATAAAAGATGACGGCTTTGAAGTAAAAGTGCTTCCAACTTTTCGACCTGATAAAGGAATGGCTGTAGAATCCGTTGAAAACTTTAATAAATGGGTAGACAAACTTCAGGAAGTTTCTAATACAAATATTAATGATTATAATTCATATATTGAAGCAATTAAAAAGCGGCATGATTTTTTTCATGAAACAGGGTGTAGAATCTCTGATCATGGAATAGAAACCGTTTATGCAGAAGATTATACAGACAACGAAATTAAAAATATTTTTGATAAAATAAGAAGTAAAAATGAACTGACACAGGAAGAGATTAAAAAATTTAAATCTGCAATGTTAGTAGAATTTGCAAAAATGGATCATGCAAGAAACTGGACTTATCAGATACATTATGGAGCTATTAGAAATAATAATACAAGATTATTTAAGGCTCTTGGTCCTGATACGGGTTTTGATTCGATAGGTGATTTTGAAGTTGCAAAACCTATGTCTAAGTTTATGGATAAACTTGATATAAATAATCAGCTTCCTAAAGTTATTATATATAATTTAAATCCAAGAGATAATGAATTAATTGCAGCTATGCTTGGCAATTTTCAAGATGGCAGTATCCCGGGAAAAATACAATTTGGATCCGGCTGGTGGTTTTTAGATCAAAAAGACGGAATGACAAGACAGATCAATGCATTATCAAATCTTGGATTATTAAGCAGATTTGTCGGGATGCTTACTGACTCTAGAAGTTTATTGTCATATCCCAGACATGAATATTTTAGAAGGATTTTATGTAATCTATTAGGCACAGATATTGAGAACGGTGAAATCCCTGAGGATTTGGAACTGGTAGGGAAGATGGTTGAAAATATATCTTTTAATAATGCAAAAGAATATTTTGGAATAAAACTGGATTAA
>CAZYID010000198.1:0-6285 GCA_964646595.1 uncultured Spirochaetales bacterium
TAATAGCATCAATAATATTAACCATTGTTACTGCTTGTTCAACATCATCAACTCTAATAATATTAGCACCATTTATTATCGCCATTGTATTTGCTGTAATTGAACTAATATGTGTTTTTGTCATCTTTCCTCGTAATGCTTCGCCTAAAAAAGAATTTTTTGTTAATCCAACAAGGATAGGAACATTCAAATATTTAAAAGATGAAAGTTGTCTGATTATTAAAAAATTATCTTTTGGTCTTCGTCCAAATCCAATACCCGGTTCAATTATTATTTTTTCTCTTCTAATCCCCTGCCCCATAGCAAAAGAAATATTTGATTGAATATCTCTAATAACATCAGATATAGAATTTAAAGGCTTAGGTGCTTGATTAACAAAAGAATTACTATGCATCATAACAATTGGACATTGTTTTTGCGCCACTAAATGAAGTATCTGTTCGTTATATTTTAAAGGAACAGATTCTATAAGTATGTCAACTCCGGCACTTAACGCTTCTTTTGCAACATTGTATTTACTTGTATTAATTGAAAGTATTAAATCAGGAAATTTATTTTTTATAATACCTATTAATTGCATTAATTGATGTATCTTTTCAAATTCTTCTTCTTTATTATTATTCAAATTATCATTTGTTATTTCTTCACATATATCAATTATATCAACTCCGACATTTACCATACTTGATACTTTTTCCAACATGTCTTCATTTGAATAATCCGAATTCTTATACATCTTATCAAATCTTAAAATACCCATGATATAAGTCTTATGTCTAAAATCAAGAACCTTATCTTTAAAACTCATAATTCCATAATTAGAAAATAAACTTTTTTCAAGTTCCTTAGAAATTTTACCTAATCCATACGGGAGGGTACTTAATTTTTTTGTGAGTAATCTAAAAGTTTCTTTTGAAGCAGATAAAAGCACATCTGTAGTTCTTTCTGTAAATGAATATGCTTCTTTAGAAATAACTGCTTCTCCGCCAATTGTTCGAAGATATTGCTTCAACATATTTGCTGCTCTTGTATCTACCTGTTCCAATTTAATATGTAAAAACACCATTTTTTGAATCAAAATATCATAGGCTTTTTTATCAGCTTTAATATTATTTAATTCTCTTCTTATTTCATACTCATTATTTAAATGAATAACATGTGTATTATAATTAACCTGCTCATATGTTGGCACAAACACCTCCTGCGTTCTTTTTGAATATTACTACAATTTTAATCTTTGTCAAGCTTAACTCTTACTAGTTTTTTCCTTAATTGTAATATAACTTATTAAATTTTATTAACAAACGGTTTAAAATTCTTCATTTCCTTTTTTGACTTCGAATATACATACATAATTATGAAATAAAACAAAAAAATCGTTATAGAACTAATAATTGCATAAGGCTCTTTTTTAAAAAAATAAAAACCAATGTAATAAAATGCAATTAGTACAATAATCGGAATAAAAAAAATTAAAATTGAAGAAATTATTCTGTTTTTTTCTTTAACATTTATTTTTACATGATCTCCAATTTTTAATACCCCATCATAATTAGCTTCTATCGAATTATCTTTTGATTTAAAAATACTACAATAGGATTTACCACGGCAAGAATTACAATTCCCCATATTTTCTATTTCAACAATAACTGATTTATTATTTATTATTTTCTTTACAAACCCGGTTTCCACTATCAACCTCACTTATTAATTAAGTTTTATTTTATCTTTATTTATACTCTCAATATTTCTTTTCATTAAATATAATCTGCTTATAAACTCATCCTTATCTTTTTTCCTTTCATTATCTATTTCATTCCTTTTTAATAAAATATGTTTGTCTTCTAAAGAAATTTCAATTTCATTTCTTATTTTTTCTTTTTCTTCCATTGATATTTTTTTTTCATTATATTTTTTTTCCAGCTCTTCATATTTATCTTTTAACTCTTTGTATTCTTGTTCAATTTTTTTTATTTTCTCATCATACTCTGCTATCAAAGATTCAATATATATATCTTTATTTTTTAAATTCTCCTTTACTAAACCTTCAATATATCTATCTTCCTCTTTTTTAAAGCTAAGAATAGAATTATTAGCATAAGGATCAAATGAATTTTTTAAAGCTTCAAAATAGTAAATTCTTGCTCTTTCAAAATCACTTCTGCTATTATAATACTGATATTTCTTATAATTTTCTACAAACTTACTCTTTAATTCTCTTTCATAGTCACCAGGTTCTTTTTGAATGCTTTTAATTACTTCTGCGTTTTCAGCATCTTTACTATTTAAATTATCAATTATTAATTCCTCAATATATCTATCTTCTTCTTTTTTAAAATCTATTATTGAATTTTCTGTATATATATCAAAAGAGTTTCTTAAAGCTTCAAAATAGTAAATTCTTGCTCTTTCAAAATCACTTCTGCTATTATAGTACTGATATTTCTTATAATTTTCTGAAAATTTTCCCTTTAAATCTGCTTCATTGCTATTTGATACTTTTTGATCAACAACATTTTTAATGTTATTACTCTCTTCTAACGCTTTTTTTGTGTAATCTGATAATGGATAATTTAATATAATTTGCTCATATAACTTCTTAGCATTATCATAATCTTTAGACTTCTTATAACTTTCAGCCCTGTCAAATATTATTTTTGCTTTTTCATTATCTTGATTAACTTTTAAATCCAAAGACAGTATTTCATTTGTTTTAACAAGCTCTTCTAAAGCAGTATTTCGATAATCACTTAAAGGAGCTTTTTCTAAAATTAAATATAAATTTTCTAAAGCTTCCTTATAATTGCCGGCTTCTTTTTGTTTATTTACATCAGCCAAATAATTACTTGCTAACGAATCTTGAGTTTTTTTTTCATTATCCATTAATTTAGTATAAGCATCATTTATTTCTTCAAACTCTTTAAGAACTTTCGAATATTCTTTGCTTGATTTTTCATATTCTCCATTATTGTTAAAATTCTCTGCTTTATCATAATACCCTACAACTTTTTTAAATTTATTTATTATCCTGACATAATCTCTATTAAAAAGGATAGAGCCTTTTGATTTTTCAACCAGACTTCCGATTGATTCCACAAAAAAAACATCAGTATCCATCTTATTTTTTAATTCATCATGTAATAAAACAAAATCTAAATTAGAATTATAATATTTTAATACACTGTTTAAGCTAAGCACTGTCAAATCCAAATTACCTTTTTTATACTCTGACATTGCTTTTGTAATTAATTGATAAACAAAAAAATTAAATTGTGCTATTTTTTCTTCAGCTTCCTTTATTTCATTTAATCTTTGATTTGCTATTTCAATTCTTTTTTCTTCTTCTTTTCTCTTTTCTTCAAATTCTTGTTTTATCCTTAAAATTTCCTGTTCATAACTCTGACTTTCCTTTTTTAAATTTTCTACTACAAGTTTTATCTTTTCATCTTTTTCCGCAAGCAGTTTATTCTGTTCCTGAATCTTACTGTCCCTTTCTTCTCTTGCTTTAATTAAAGCTTCTTCTTTTTCTGTTTCCAACTTTTCTTTTTCTTCTTTTGTTATCCCGCTTTTTTCTAAATCTTTCAGCCTTTGTAAAAATCTATTCTCAATATCTGCTTCTTTTTTTAATAATTCTTCATTAATTGTACTTTCCAGGTTTCTCCTTTCCTCTTCAAGCTTTCTTCTCTCCTCTTCAAGTTTTAAAGCTGCAAGTCTTCGTTCCTCATCCATCTGTTTAGCAATCTTTGCCAAAATTGATTCATCTTTAATAATATTATCTTCCAAAGATGACGCTGAAACACTTCTAAAAAAAATAAGAAGAAATACAATAACGACAAAAGATATAAAAAATATTGCTGAAGCAACTGAAGCTGGAAATAATATTCCTTTTTTAATACTTTTTAATTTACTTTTTGAAAAAATTGAAGTTGATCTGGTTGAATAAATTTCTTTATCTATATTATAAAAAATTCTTGCTCTATTTACACCGAATATCTCTTCAGTGCTGCTCTCATTAGTGCTTGTTTCCTGAATATTTAATTCAGGGTTTGACAAAACTTTATCAATACTAGTTAAACTTATTTCACCTGGAGGAATAATATCATTCTTACCGTCAAATGCCCGTTCAGCTAATACATTTATATCGCTGTCTAATTCTTCAACCGGTTCTTCAATAGAATCTTCAAGAGATTCTAGCTCTTCAATATCATCAATATCATCACCTTCCAAATAATCTTCTCTTATATCCTGTGTTTCTACTTTTTCTTTAATATCACTGTTATCAATTTCCCTTGATTTTTCTGTGACTATATTAAATTGTTTTTTTAAATCATTTTCGGATTTTCCCTCTTTTAATTTTTCGCATTTTCTTTTTAAACTTTGCTTTTTGACTTTCTTATCAGATCGAATATCTTTTTCCTGCTCATCTGATTTATTATTCAGATCTTTTTCTATTTCTCTATTTAAAACTTTTCCCTTATTATCCTTTTTTTTATACGCTTTGGAAAACTTATTTAAAAAACTGTTATCATCAATCAACTCAATAGAATCTATTTTGCTTATATTTTTATTTGTATAAATATCAATATTAATGGGATTCTCAATTTCTTCTAAATCAATAAATTTTGAGTTCATTTCTGGTTTTTATATTAAATAATTATTTTAGTTTTAATATCAAAAAATCTTGTATTTTTTTGTATTCTTCGTAATTTTGTTTATTTCTTAAATTCAAAATACATACTAATTAGATAATCGGTATTCCATCTCTTATAATAAAACTAAAAAAATAAAAAAAGCTTGTATAAAAAATGTAAAAATTAACAATATAATTAACCATATAATTAATAATATGATAATATTTGAAAAAGAATAAATCATTTTTATCAAATTTCATATTTAATCACAATTAAATTAACTTTAAATTTATAATATAAAAAAAAATCATATTTAGCATTTTTTTTTACATTTTATAAATTGAATTTTAGGTTGATTTTAAAAAAAAAAAATGATATATTCTGCCATTAAATTTTACAGAATATTTTAAAAAAATTATTTAACGAATTGAAAGGAATTTTTATGAAAAAAACATTATTTATAATGATTACAATATTATTAATTACTTCTCTTGCTTTCTCAGCAAAGCTTAATGTAGGTAAAGATAAAATTGTAAAAGTGAATAACCGTATTATAACTCTTGATGAACTCGAAAAAAATTATAACGATCTTTTAGAATATCTTCCTGAAGGTCAGACAGCAACAAAAAAACAAGTATTAGATCAAATGATTAATGCTGAATTAATTTTAGAAGAAGCAAAAAAAACAAAAAGTATTGTTCCTGATGAAAATAAATTTAAACAATATCTAGAATATTCAAAACAAACATATACTGCTCAAATGAAAAAAAAGGATAAAAAGTTTGTTTATTCTGATGAAAAGTTCAAAAAATATTTAGAAAAAGAAGAAGGCACAACATATGAAAAATTTGAAGAAAAATTAAAAGATAAATTACTCGCTGAAGAATTCACTAACAAAAAGGCGGAACCATTAGCAAATAAATTAAGGAACAAAAATTATACTTCAAAATCAGACTTCCCGGTTAAAATGGCAAATTATAAAGGAGAATTAAAAAGTTATAATTCTCTTAAAGAATTTTATGATGATAATAAATCTCAGTTTTTTCTTGATGGTCCGGTTTATGTTAAACATATCTTTATGGCAACAGTAGCACCGGTTAATAATAAATTGCAAAATTTTCCTCCGGAAGTTAAAGCAAAGAAAAAAAAGATGATGGAAGATATATATAAAAGATTATTAAAAGGTGAAAACTTTGATTCTTTATGTGAGTTATTTAGTGAAGATCTTGACTCAAGTAATTTTAAAGATCCAAGTACAGGTAAATATGACAGAGGATATATTGGCCCAGTAGTTAAATCAGGTGAACTTGCAACAATGCAAAAAAAACAATTTGGAGAAGATCTTGTTAAAAAAATCCTTCAATTACCTGTAAAAAAATACTCTCCGGTATTAGAAGGAGTATATGGATATCATATATTTTATGTAATAAAAAAAGAAAAATCTGACATTTTAGCTTATGATTATGTTAAAGAACAAATTATTGGTATATTTAGAAATGCTGAATATCAAAGCATGATGAATGAAGAATATACAAAAATGCTTAGTGATTTAAAGAAAAAAGCGTCTATTACTTATTACAACGATGAATATAAATAATGATAAGAGTTATAAACAAAAAAGAAGAGAAGGTAGAATAATTGCATTTCAAACACT
>CAZYID010000199.1:0-6221 GCA_964646595.1 uncultured Spirochaetales bacterium
TACTCCTGCGCTCGATTCTCACATAATGCAACTATGCTGCGAGTCTCGTTTAGTCATAAATCCTTATCAGAATAAAATCTACGGCGTTTCAACCTCAAGGTTTGTGAGAAAAGCGGGTTAATCATATTTCTTGTTATTTTCAAGATTTAAATTGATTTGATATTGTTTATTTTTTTTAAGCTTATCTACTTTTTTATTATTAAAGAACTCAAATTATTCCTTGCTAAATATTTTTATTTATTTTATATATTTTAGTTGTAAAATTATTCTTTTTTAGGATTTAAAATTGACATATAGAATAGAAATAAAACATAAAGATTCTTTTTTAGATGGTAGAGAAAAAAGTTTATTAAATCTAATAGAAGAAGATGCTAAAATCAAACTTGATGAAGTTAAAATTATTGATGTTTATAATTTATTTGGTGATTTTACTGAAAAAGAATTACTGATTCTTAAAGATCAATTATTTTGTGATCCGGTATATCAAGATGGAAATATAGATTTTTATTATGCAAAAAACATAAATTATGATTATTGTATTGAAATATCTTATTTGCCTGGAGTTACAGATAATGTGGGCAGAACAGCTGTAAAGGGAATAAGAAATATTTTAAAAAAGAATATAAAAAATTCTGATGTTCGCTCATCATTGATGTATTTAATTAAAGGTAAAATAAATAGTAATGATTGTAAAAAGATTGCCAGAAAAGTCTTATGTAATACATTAATTGAAAATTTTTTTATTTTATCAAAAGATGAAATAAAAAAAGGTAAAGTAATTAATTATACAAAACCGGTTGAGCTGGAAATTAAACCTCCATATTATAATTGTATAAATCTTGATGTTACTGATAAAGAATTAATGAAAATTTCAGAAAGTTCGTGTTTGCATTTATCATTAGATGAAATGAAAGCTATTCATGAATATTATAAAAGAAGTGATGTAATTTCACATCGTAAAAAGCTTGGATTACCTCTTTCTCCGGTTGATATAGAATTAGAACTTTTTGCACAAACCTGGTCAGAGCATTGCAAGCATAAAATTTTTGCTTCAAATATTAAATATAAAAACGGCAATAAAACTAAAATAATAAATTCTCTTTTTAAAACATATATTAAAAAATCAGCAGAAATAATAAAGAAAAATAGAAGTGATCTTTTATCTTTATTTGTTGATAATTCCGGAATCGTTAAATTTAACGAAAAATATGCATATTGCATGAAAGTTGAGACTCATAATTCTCCGTCTGCTTTAGATCCCTATGGCGGGGCAATGACCGGTATAGTTGGCGTGAATAGAGATATTATTGGTACTGGTATGGGAGCATATCCAATTTTTAATACAGATATTTTTTGTTTTGGAAGTCCATTTACAAAAGATAAAGATTTACCGGAAGGGTTATTGAATCCAAGAAGAATTTTTCGTGGAGTTCATCGTGGAATTAAAGACGGTGGAAATGAATCCGGTATTCCTACTGTTAATGGTTCAATTACATTTGACAAATCATTTTTAGGTAAACCTTTAGTTTTTTGCGGCACAGGCGGTCTTATGCCTTTAAAAGTCAAAGGGAAAAATTCTTCTAAAAAATATACGAAATCCGGTGATTTGATAGTTATGTCCGGCGGTAGAATAGGTAAAGACGGTATACATGGTGCTACTTTTTCTTCTACTCATCTTACAGAATCAAGTCCAACAAGTGCTGTTCAGATTGGAGATCCTATAACACAAAAAAAGATGCTCGATTTTATTATTGAAGCACGTGATCTTGGTTTATACAGCGGTATCACTGATAATGGAGCAGGTGGATTATCAAGTTCTGTCGGAGAAATGGCTCAGTTTACAGGCGGGGCAAGTTTAGAGCTTGATAAATGTCCTTTAAAATATCAGGGACTTAAACCATGGGAAATATTATTATCAGAAGCACAGGAAAGAATGACAATATCTGTTCCTAAAAATAAAATAAAAAAATTTTTAGCACTTTCAAAAAGAAGAGATGTAGACTCAGCAGTAATTGGAGAGTTTAATAAAAGTGGTTATTTAGAGTGCAAATATAATAATGAATTAATTTGCAGTATTGAAATGGAAATGCTTCATGATGGATTACCGGAAATGAATTTAGAAGCAGAATGGATAAATCCGGTTGAAAAAAAACTTAATCCTATAAATAAAAATTATAAAAAAGCATTAAGAGATTTATTGAAAAGCCCTAATATTGCATCTAAAGAATTTTGGGTAAGGATTTATGACCATGAAGTTGGAGCACGGACAATAGGTAAACCCTTTTGCGGAAAAGAAAATGACGGACCTGCAGATGGTGGTGTTTTAAAATCATTTTATGATTCTAATGAAGGGCTTGTTGTAACTCATGGTATTATTCCTAGATATTCTTTAATTGACAGTTATCATATGGCAGCAAATGCTATTGATGAAGCTTTTCGTTCAGCAGTTATACTGGGTGCAAATCCGGATAAAATTGTTGGTTTGGATAATTTTTGCTGGCCTGATCCGGTTCAAAGTGATTATACTTCTGACGGTAAATATAAATTAGCACAATTAGTAAGAGCATGCGAAGCAGTTTATGATGTAACAACAATATATAATTGTCCATGTATTTCAGGTAAAGATAGTATGAAAAATGATTATAGAAGAAATAACAAAAAAATTTCGGTTTTGCCAACATTATTATATACAGCTGTTGGTAAAATAGATGATATAACTATTATGACATCGCATTATTTTAAACAGCCTGGAGATCTGGTTTATCTGCTTGGAGAAACTAAACCGGAACTGGGAGCAAGTGAATATTATTCTATAAATAATAAAAATGGCGGGATTGTCCCAAAAGTAAATCCTGAACAGGCAATTAAATTATATAAAAAGATTTATGAAGCAATAAAAATAAAAATTATCAAATCTGCTCATGATTTAAGTGATGGAGGATTAGCAATTGCTGTTTCCGAATCAGCATTTTCCGGATCTTTAGGCGTAGAAATTGATTTAGATACACTTGATAATAATTTATCAATCGAAGAAAAATTGTTTTCTGAAACCCCTTCAAGAATATTAATTTCTATTAATCAAAAAGATAATGAGAAATTATTGGAGATTTTTAAAGATGAGAAAATATATTTAATTGGTAAAACTTTAGAAGAACAATCTATTATTATTAAATCAAAAAAAGATGTAATATTAAAAGATGATTTAAAAGATCTTAAATCTATTTGGAAAAATGCATTGATTTTTTAATAAAAAAATTAATTTAGAATCAAATGAAAGTTAATTTATTAAATTTAAAAATTTTATTCATTATTCTAATCTTATTAATTTCATTTAATATATATGGAAAACAGGAATATTTAAGAATACATTTTATTGATGTTGGGGAAGGGGATTCTATTTTTATAGAATTTCCTGATGAAAAAAATATCCTTATTGATACAGGAAATGCTGTTACTGGAATAAATGTTTATAATTATTTAAAAAAATTAAAAATTAAAAAAATAGATCACTTGATTATAACTCATCCTCATCCGGATCATTTTGGAGGGATGTTTGCATTAACTCAACTTTATGAAGTTCAGCATTTTTATGATAATAATGAAAATATTAATGAAGAAATTAATAAAAACGACTTTTATAGATGGTATAATGATCAATTTAGATTGGATAAGAGATATAAAGTTTTAAAAAAAGGCAGCATTTTAAAATTTGATAAAGTTAAATTAGAAATTTTATGGCCTGGAGATGTTTTAAATGAAGACTGGAATGCAAATTGTTTAGTAATAATGGTTAAATATTTAAATTTTAAAGCTTTGCTAATGGGTGATGCAAATAAAATAACAGAAAAAGAATTTCTAAAAATGGATCTTGATGTTCAGGCAAATATTCTTAAAGCCGGTCATCATGGCGCATATGATACAGGATTAGAAGAATTTATAAAAAAAGTAAATCCTGAAATAGTAATAGTTAGTGTGAATAAAAATAATATAAGAAATTATCCTTCAGAAGATGTTGTTAATAAATATATTGAATCCGGGGCAAAAGTTTATAAAACAAGTGAATATGGAACAATTATTTTTAAAGTAAATAATATAGGAAAATATTTTTTAAATTTTTGGAGAAATTAGATTGAATATTTCATTTAAAGTATCAAAATATACTATTATATTTTCTATATATGTAATAATTTCTTCTTCATTTATGTATCATCTGCTAAATGTTATCAGGTATGATTTATGGATTCCTAAAAAGATTACTTATACAAATTTTGAAGATAATATTCTTAAAAGATTAAATGAAATTAAAAAAGATAAAATAAATAAGAAAGAAAAACTTGATGATATAAATAATAAAATTGATATAATGGAAAAAAGCTATATTAATAATAATGATGGATATTATTATTTAAATAAAAAAATAAGTATTGATTATAAAGAAGAGATCAGATATGTTTTTTTAATTTTAGATAAAAAAGATATTCTTCCTGTATTTATATGGATTGTATTTGGTATTGTTGGATGCATTTTACTATTCTATTTAATTAGATTGAAAGTAAATATTTTAAGAATTATTTTAGTTTGTATAACTTTTGGTTTAGGACTATTATATGCTTTTACAATTAATCAGCATTTTTCAGAGAGAATTCATCTAATTTATTTTGGAATTATTGGTTTTTTATTTACAAAAGATAATTTTGATGATAACCAATTATGGACTATTTTATATACTATATTATGGGTAATGATTATAGCAGCATTAGATGAGATTTTTCAGCTTTATTTACCTAAAAGAGTTGGAGATGTACGAGATATTATTTTTGGTGTGATAGGCGGAATTTGGGGCGGTATGATTTATATGGTTTTAAATATTAAATCATTATTTAAACATAAAAGAATTACTAAATAGGATAAATTAAATGAAAATAAAAGTATTGGTTTTAACTGGTTATGGAATAAATGCGGAAAAAGAGCTTGCGTATGCATTTAAATTAGCAGGCGGAATTTCGGATATAGTACATCTTGAAGATGTTATCAGTAATAAAAATATTTTAAAAAAATATCAGATATTGGCTTTTCCTGGAGGTTTTTCTTTTGGAGACCATATTGCTTCAGGGAAAGTTTTTGCTAATATAGTTAAAAATGAATTAATGGATAATATTATAGATTTTATCAATAAAGATAAATTAATTATTGGCATCTGTAATGGATTTCAGATAATTACGAAACTGGGACTTTTACCTGATCTAAATGATAATTATGAACAGGTTACCAGTTTGGTTGAAAATGAATCCGGACATTTTGAAAATCGTTGGGTGTGGTTAAAAATAGAAGAAAATAATTCTCCCTGGTTAAAAAATATTAAAAAATTATATCTTCCAGTTAGACACGGAGAAGGAAAATTTATTACAAAAAATTCTGAGGTGTTGAATAAATTAATTAAAAACAACCAAATTGGATTAAAATATTTTAATCCGGATTTTTCACAAGTAGAATACCCTTTTAATCCAAATGGATCTATAGAAAATATAGCAGGAATTTTAAACAAAAAGGGAAACGTTTTTGGTTTAATGCCTCATCCTGAAGCATATATGTTTAAAGAAAATCATCCAAGATGGATTGAAAATAATATAAATGAACAGGAAATGGGATTAGAAATTTTCGTTAATGGTATAAATTATTTTAAATAAAGAAAATTTATCAATTCTTTAAACTTATTCAATATGTTGTATTGACATATCCTAAATATTTTAGTATAACGTCCACTCACTATAATTAAAAAATTAGTTCTTTGACAAAGCTATGACAGAATAATTTGAGAAAAGGCTGAAATATTTTTTATTAAAGATATTTCAAGCCAGCGAGTAAATGAGTCGTAAGTACCCTTCGGGGTATTTGCATATATATGATGGAGAGTTTGATCCTGGCTCAGAACGAACGCTGGCGGCGCGTTTTAAGCATGCAAGTCGAAGGATCTGCTATTGCTTGCAATAGTTAGAGACTGGCGAACGGGTGAGTAACACGTGAGAATCTACCCTATGGTGGGGGATAGCCCATGGAAACATGGGATAATACCGCATATGTCGCAAGATAAAAGCAACTATTGTTGCGCCATTGGATGAGCTTGCGGTCCATTAGCTTGTTGGTAGGGTAAAGGCCTACCAAGGCTACGATGGATAGCCGGCCTGAGAGGGTGTACGGTCACATTGGGACTGAGACACGGC
>CAZYID010000200.1:0-6147 GCA_964646595.1 uncultured Spirochaetales bacterium
CCACGTGTGTAATTATCGCGAGCTTCAAGAGCTTCTATAAGGCTTGTCATACTGGCAAGCATGAAATATTGCTCTATTTCAAGGCGCTCCTTATCTTTTAATAGCATAAGAAAATGATTAGATAAGAGATTTTCAATTAAAACTATTAAGTGATCCAATTCAAAGGGTTTTATTAAACATGCAGTTGAACCTTCTTGAATAATTCTTTTAATTGAAATTTTTGTTTCTTTATTGCACATTGTAATTATAGGTACAGATTTTAATTTTTTCATTGAATGAACTCTTTTATAAAAAGTTATTCCATCAATGTCAGTCATATCAAATTGAGTTATTATTAAATCAATTTTTTCTTTTACTAAAATATTTAAACCTTGTTTTCCATTATTTGCATTTATTACAATTAATCCTTCATTAGAGAGAGCATTATTTATAAGATTTTGAATTACATTTGAATTTTCTATTAAAAGAATTTTTTTATTTTTAAATAAACTATATTTTTGCAGTAAATTATTAATTATTTCAGGAACCTGTTTTTGAAGATTATTTTTTGTGATATAAGCAGCAGCTCCAATTTTAAATCCTAATTCTATTTCTTTTTCTTTGTCATATGAACTTAAAATAACAACAGGTATTGATTTTGTTTTTTGTAAAGATTTTATTTTTTTACAAAATTCAAATCCGTTCATACTTGGCATATCAACATCTGTTATAATTAAATCATAAGTATTATTAATTGTTTTTTCTAATGCTTCTTCTCCATTTTCTGCTTCATCAATATTTAGTTCGAAGTTATTAAGTATTTTTTTTATTGCATTACGTATTATTTTACTGTCATCAACTAATAATACATTTGGAATATGCATTTAATATACCTTGTTATTTATTATGATGATAAAGAAGATATTTAATTATAATAAAAAATAGATGATGTTTTCAACGAAAAAGTACAATTATAAATTTAATGTAAAAATAATTATAAAAACTATATATTTATTTTATAGTGTTTTTTTATATAAAATTGTATAATAAAATAATTAAAAAATACGAAAATCTATATATATTTATGATCAATTTTTTTCTAACTTGACAAATATTTTAAAAAAATATAAATATTGATGTATGTAAAAAATATAAATTAATAAAAATTAAAAAAGGGAAACAATGTCACGTGATAATTTTAATAAAATAAATGAAGAATATTTTAATACAATATTAGATGAAAGTTTTGGATTTAAGGGTACTATTAAATTTAACACTTCATGTATAATTAAGGGATTTATTGAAGGTAAAATAGAATCAACAGATAAGCTTGTTATTGGTCCTAATGCAGTTATTAATGCAGATATTATTGCAAAGTCTTTAGAATGTTTTGGAGAGATTAATGGTGTTGTATCAGTTAAAGAAGAAGCTTATTTTCATTCTCCAGCTACTTTAAATGGTTCTATAAAAGTTCCATTATTAACATTTGAAAAAGGCTGCATATTAAATGGACATGTTGAAATGAATGAAAACGAAGAAAATAAAGAATATAAAAATAAAAATATATTAAATAATGATGTTTCTATTAATAAAAATGATAAAGTTGAATTAAAAGTTTAATTAATATTTTTTAGTATTAAAAAGGATATTTAAGGAGAAGGTATAAATTGAAAAGAATTTGTTATGTTTTATTTATATTAATATTATTAAGTAATTTTTATATATTTTCCCAAGACCAAACATCTGATTCAATTAAAGATAAAAAAATAAAAAAAGACACTACAGTTAATAATGATACGAAGAACAATACAGAAACTACTGAAAATAATAAAATAGTTGATGTCCCAAAAAATGGATGGGAACTTTATCAAGACGGAAGATATTATGATTCAATAATTAAGTTAAGAGAAGAAATGAATAATTTTCCTGCAAGGGTTAATGTTTATGTAATTATGGGATGGGATTATAGACAATTAAGGCGATATAAGGAAATGGAAGAAGTATCATTGAATGGATTAAAATTAAATTCAAATGATATAAGATTATTAAGAAATCTTGGTGAAGCATATTTTTTTCAGAATAAGTTTTCAAATGCTATTAATGAATTTCAAAAGTATATTTCATTAAGATATAATAAAAATGACTCTTTTGTCTCAACAGTTTATTATTATTTAGGTGTTTGTTTTTACAATTTAGGCTCATTTAGAAAAGCTGATATTGCATTAAGTACTGCTAATTATTATCAACAAAATGAGTATAAAACAATTTTATTGCTTGGTAAAATAATGATAGAATTTAACAAATATGATAAAGCAGAAAAATATTTTAATGAAGTTTTAAAGCTTTCCCCAAACAATTCTGATGCTTTAGAAGGCCTTAAAAGGATTAAAGATACTCAATAATAAATCTTCCTTTTATAATACAAATAAATCATTTCACATCATTACTCTTGGCTGTAAAATTAATATTTATGAATCAGAATCAATATTTTTTAATCTGGAAAAAAAAATATTTTCTTCAGAAAATGATTTGAAAAAAGCTGATATAGTAATAATAAATACGTGCACTGTTACAATTAAAGCGGATTCTAAATGCAGATATATTATCAGAAAATCAAGAAAAGAAAATCCTAATTGCCTGCTAATTGTTTGCGGTTGTTTTGTTGATACAAATTTAGATGATTTATTAAATATTAATGAAATTGATATTTTAATAAAAAATAGTGATAAAGATAAAATTTATAATGCTATTAATGATTATTTTAATAATAAAATATTAAAAAAACCATATTTTTATAAAACTAATAAAGATGGTTCTTTTAATTTTAATACCAGCCTGATGAGTAAACATTCAAGAGTTTTTTTAAAAATACAGGATGGTTGTGATAATTTTTGCAGTTATTGTAAAATCCCTTATGCAAGAGGTAACCCCAGGAGCAGAAATTTTGATGATATTATTAATGAAGTAAATTCATTTATTCAGAATGGATATGAAGAAATTGTTTTAACCGGTATAAATTTAGGAAGTTATAAATATAAAGATTTAAATTTTGCAAATCTAATAGCAAGATTGTCAGAAAGCTTTTCGCAAATTAGGTTTAGATTAAGCTCCATTGAACCTCAGTATATTGATGAAAATTTTTTAAAAAGTTATAGTCTTAAAAATATCTGCCCGCATATTCATATACCCCTTCAGAGCGGAAGTAATAAAATTTTAAAATTAATGAATCGTCAGTATAATATTGATGATTTTTATAATAAAATTTGTTCGATTAGAAACATAAAAAACAATTCTTTTATATCAACAGATTTAATATTAGGTTTTCCGGGAGAAAATGAAGCTGATTTTTTGAATACAATTGACTTTATAAAAAAAATAAATTTTTCATTTATTCATATTTTTGGGTATTCTCCAAGAAAAGAAACGTCTGCATATAATTTAAAAAATAGAGTATGTGAGAGAGTTAGAGATGAAAGAGTAAAAATGGTAAAGAAAATTGTAGATGAGATGGATTTAAATTATAGAGAAAAATTTATAAATAAAGAACTTGAAGTAGTTATTGAACGTCAATTAAAACAATATTATACCGGGAAATCTGAAAATTATTTGAATTTATTAATAAATAAAAAAGGCAAAAAACTTGAAACAAAAAAAAGATATAAAGTAATTTTTACAAAAATTGTAAATAATAAAAATTATGCTAAACTTAAATGATTTTTATTTTTGTCCAATAATTGCCTGACTAATATTAAAAGAATGATCTCCGATTCTTTCAAGGTTATTAATCATGTCCATTAGAACAATTCCGCTTATTACTGCTTCTTTTCCGCTTATTAATAATTTAGTATGTTCTTTTTTTATTTTATCTCTTAATTCATTTATTTTTTGTTCATAAAATAATGCTTGAGATATTAAATCATCTTTTGGCTTAAAATTTAAATATTTAACATTTAATTCTAAAAATTCTTTAACAACTTCAGTAATTTTTTTAAGCTGATTAAACATATCATCAGTGAAACTAATTTTCTTTTCATATCTTCTTTGCGCAAGTTTAATAAGTGAAGTACAATGATCTGCAATTCTTTCAAGATCATTTGCTATATTAAAAATACTTGTAATTCTTTTTGCTGATTGGGAAGATATACCTGATCTTGTTATAAATGAAAGAAAATCTGAGATTTCTTTTTCCAGCATATCAGTGATTGTTTCATATCTGTTGATTTTATCAATAACAATACCCATTTTTTTATTTGGAGTAAGCATTACATCTATTGTATCTTTGACCATTTCACTTACAATATCACCCATCCTTTGTGTTTCTTTTTGCGCTTCAACAAGGTTAAATTCAGGATTTTGATGAAAAGTTGAACTAATATATTTTAGGTGATAATCTTCTTCCATTGTTGTGGTTTTAATCAAAGAATTAACAATTTTTGCAATAACCGGTATAAACCATACAAGAAGAAATGTATTAGTTAAATTAAAAAGAGTATGAAATAAAGATAAATGATAACGCACATTATCAACATTTTTTAAAGGGTCTCCAGGCCAGATTTTGTCAACTAAAACAATAAAGAATGGAAAAGCAAATATCATCCAAAATATACCTGTTATATTAAAAATGGTGTGCGATAATGCTGCTCGTTTTGCCATTCTATTTGCCGGAATACTTGCTAATAAAGCTGTTACAGTTGTTCCAAGGTTTTCACCCAGCACCATAGCAGCAGCTGATTCATAAGGAATCCATCCTTTCATAGCAAGTGTAATAGTAAGTGCAACAGTTGCAGAAGAGGATTGAACTATAACTGTTATAATTGCACCGACTACAACGAAAAAGAAAAAAGAAAAAATTCCTTTAGAATGAAATTGATTTAGAAAAGCAAAAAAATCAGGATGAGCTTTAATATCAGGTACTCCGCTTTTTAAAAAACTAAGACCAAGGAAAAGCAATCCAAAACCAATTAATACTTCAGCCCATATTTTATTTTTATTGCCTTTTACAAAAAATAAAACTGCTCCAATTGCAATAACCGGTAGAGCAAATAAACTTATTTCAAATTTAAAACCAAGATAAGATACAATCCAGGCTGTAAATGTTGTCCCAATATTAGCACCCATTATTATTGATATTGCTTCTGTTAATTTTAATAATCCTGCATTTACTAAACTGACAACAATTACAGTTGTTCCTGAAGATGATTGGATTAATGAAGTTATAAAAGTACCTGATAAAATTCCTCGAAATCTATTTTTTGTCATTGAAGATAAAACATTTCTTATACTGGTACTTGAAGCTTTTTGTAAAGAATCACTGAGTAATTTAATTCCAAAAATAAAAAGTCCTAATCCGCCGGCAATTTCAAAAAATTGATTTAAATTCATTTTATACCCTTAAAAATAAAAAATTAGGAAATTTATAATATATTGATAAGATTTAATTTTATAATTACATTTTTTTTTTTGATTAGTCAATAAATTTTCAAATCTTAAGAAAATCATTTCATAAAAAGAGACAGAGCTTATTAATTTATTAATAAATGTAATATTATAACAATTAATTTTTAATTTTTCGAAAATGATACATCCTTAACAAAAATTGATAGGCATTATTTATTTTATTAAATTCTTTATTGAATTCTTTACTGCAATCTGGATGATGTTTTTTTGCTAAATATCTGAATCTTTTTTTTATAGTATCAAGATTTACTGACTCCGGAAGATCAAGAATTTTAAAGCTTTTTTCATATTCATCATAATTAGCTAAAATTTCCCAGGTACCGCTTATAAATGCTTCAGCGGTTTTTTCATTTAATTTAAAAAAGTTATCTTTATCTAAATAAAAATATTTTGATGACAACTCTTCAATTTGATTATCTCCAATTTTATTAAAATGAAAATTACAATAATTTTCATTTTTCTCACATTTAATATTACAAAAACTTAATGTGCTTTCATTAAAAAATCTGCAATTATTTTCTGCAGGGTATTGTAAAAGAAATGTCCGCATAAAATGAATATAAAGATATTTATCTTCTTTTTGAAATTTATTTTGTAATTTATGTAAAATGTGAAATAAAACAAAATGATTTTGGTATAAAGTTAAAGAATCACATTTTAAAATATCAACATTTTTAAATGCAATTTTTAATAATTCACTTTCATAACATG
>CAZYID010000201.1:0-6147 GCA_964646595.1 uncultured Spirochaetales bacterium
AAGGTTATTTTTATTTAGGTATGATTGAAAAAGCTGAAGCAAATTATAAAAATGCTATGAAGTATTTTGAAAAATCATTAAAAGATAAAGAATTTAAAATACGCAGTTTAATGGAAAGAGGTATAATTTATATATACCAAAAAAAATATGATGAAGCGATATTAGAGCTGGACCGGGCATTAAAAAATTGTGAAGAAGAAAATAATATTAAAATGAATATTAGGTATGTTTTAGCAGGGTGTTATGAATTAAATAGAAATATTACAGATGCAATTATGTTATGGGAACAAATATATGCAATTAATTCAAAATTTAAAGATGTATCAAGTAAATTATTAAATTATCAGGAATTAAGAGTTGATGATAGAATGAAAGATTTTTTAACAGCAACAGATGTTGATTTCATTGATATTTGTAAAAGTATTATTCATAATATGAAATTGAATATTAGCGAACAGGAAATATTATCCAGAGACAGCGTAGAGTTTTTATGTCTGGAATCCGATACAAAGTGGAGAAATGTAAAAAAAAGACCTAAATTAATTCATATTTCTCGAACTAGTGATCCTATTGAAGATTCTGTGTTGAAAAGAATTCATGATAAGATGAGGGAATATAATATAATAAGAGGAGTAGTAATTACTTCATCTGTATTTTCAAAACTTGCATATATTTTTGCAAAAGAGAGACCGATTGAACTTATAGATAAAAACGGATTACAGGATTTATTGAAAGAAGTTTCTATATAAAAAATCAAATTTTTTCAATATTTACTAAATTAAACAAATATGATATTAAAATATTTACTATATTAAATTAAAATTTATTTTAAAAGTATTAATATATAGATTTAATATTACATAATATATTGATTTTTTATTGTTATTCTAAAAAAGAAACTTGTACTTTAAATATTTTTTGTGATTCTATTATTTAATATAATAAGGAAAATTCTTTGGATATAATTGAAGTTTTTATTAAACAATATATGGTGTTATTTAGTGCGCTGTTTAGCTGGATAATTGCTCAGTTTTTAAAGATTATTATTGAAATAATGAAAAAAGCAAAAATTAGAACAAATGATTTTGTTTTAAGGGCTATTTTTGGAACCGGTGGAATGCCTTCCAGCCATTCAGCTACAATTTCTGCAGTTGCTTTATCAATTGGTTTAAAAGAAGGTTTTAATTCATCGATTTTTGCTTTTGCAGTTGTTTTAGTTATTATTGTAATTAGAGATGCAACCGGTGTCAGATTTTCTGCAGGTAAACAAGCAGAAGTTATCAATAAAATTTTAGCAGAAAAAAATGAAAAGTATAATTTACCTTATGATAAAATTAAAGAAGTAAGAGGGCATACACCTCTTGAATCTTTTGTTGGCGCATTAGTCGGAGTTCTTGTTTCATTAGGGATGTATTTAATTGATTAAAAAAATTCAGAATAAAAAAAAAACAAAGATAATAATTAAAATAAGTTCAAACCTGTTAAATCCGGATAATGATTTTGATATTATTGACAGTCTTGCAAAAGAGATATCAATTTTAATATCTAAAAACTTTCAAGTAATTATTGTAACATCCGGTGCAGTAATGCATGGTATTAAGATATTAAAATACGATAAAAGACCAAGTTATCTGCCTTTACTGCAGTCAGCTGCTGCTATTGGACAGATTCAATTAATGGCAAGATATCAATCAATTTTTAATAAATATAATCTTATCTCTGCTCAGATATTAGTTTCAATTGATGATTTTCGGGTTAGAAAAAGATACTTAAATTTAAGAAATACTGTCGAATCATTATTAGAAATTAATGCAATACCAATAATTAATGAAAATGATTCAATTAATACTGAAGAATTAAAATTTGGAGATAATGATCATTTATCTTCTTTAATAACCTTGATGATGGATTTTGATAAGTTAATTATTCTTTCAGATGTTAACGGGCTTTATGATAAAGATCCAAAAAAATATAATGATGCAAAACTTATTTCTAAAATTGATCAGGTAAATGAAAATTATTTAGAATTTACCAGTTCAACAGTTTCAGAATATTCCAGGGGCGGAATGAAAACCAAGATAGAAGCTGCATTAAATGTAACAAAAGCTGGAGTGGATGTTTTTATAGGGAATGGTTTTAAAACATCAATTATAAAAATTATTGATAATAAAGAAACAGGAACTTACATTAAAGGAAACAGCATTAGTGTTAAAGCCAGAAAAAAATGGCTTGGTTTTACACCTACTGAAAAAGGTGATATTTATATTGATGCAGGCGCCTGTAAGGCTTTACAAAGTAATTTTTCATTACTAGCCAGCGGTATAAACAGTGTAAAGGGGAATTTCAGCAGAGGAAATTTAATAAATGTAATATGTTCAGGTAAAAAGATTGCACAGGGATTAACAAATTATTCATCAAAAGAAATAGATTTAATAAAAGGGAAAAAATCTTCTGAGTTCAGTACTTTTTTAAAAAACTGTGATTATAAGGAAGTTATTCATAAAAATAATTTATATTTATTATAAATAATATATAAAATTTTATTAAAAAAATTGTTTTTTATAATTTTTACGTTATAATTCATTATATAAAATAAAAAGGTATAACCTGGGATTTTTTAAATGAACGAGTTTAAACAGGAAATAAAAAAAAGAAATGAAATGTTGAAACATCTGGAAGATATTTTTTTATATGATGCAGTAAAATCATTTCAGAAATCACATCAGAAAAATGTTTTAACCAATAATTTATTATTAATCGACAAAGTTAAATATTCATCTTATTTCACCAGAATATGGCTGAATTATCTTGATAAAAATCAATTTGAAAAAATACTACTAAGAAAGTTAAAGGTAAAATATTAAATAAGTATAATGACTTTTTTTTATTTATTATCTTATTTTAATAAAAAAATAATATATGAATACACTATTGCCTTATTGGACCAGATTTGTAATATATCCCTTATTAGGCGGTTTTTTAGGTTACATAACTAATTGGATTGCTATTAAACTGCTGTTTAGACCAAAAAAGAAAATTTTTGGTATTCAAGGATTATTGCAGAAAAGAAAATTATTAATTGCACAAAAAGCCGGGGAAGTCATTAGAGAATATTTATTGAATACTCAGGAGATAAAAAAAGTTGTTGATAAGGAAAAGGTTAAACAAAGCATTATTAAACTTGTAGATAAAACTCTTTTTTTAGTTCCAAAATTAGGGAAAAGAGCTCTTTCAAAAATATTAAGAGAAATTACATATTTATATTTTTTTGATAAAGATGGTTTTATTAAAGATGAAATGTTAGATCTTGCTTTAAGCGATACTGATCTTGAGAACATTATTAAGGAAAAAATTATAAACTATGATATTAGTGAACTCGAAGAAATAATCAATAAAGTAAGTCATACAGAAATCAGATTTATTCTTTACAGCGGGGCTGTACTGGGATTAATAATTGGTATAATAGAAGCATTGCTTCCTTTATAATGTTAACAATAAAAAGTTTAAAAAACCACTTAACATTTATATACTGCCATTTAACTGAAAATATAACTCTTTTATAAAAAAATTATAATAAAAATATATTATTTTATTTATATTATTTTATAAATAAAAATGGAGGCTTTTTATGAAAAGAACACAAAAGATTATAATCGGGGTTATTGCAGGAACAGTATCATTTTTTTTATTGTTACTAATAATTGCAGGCGGCTTTAAATTAATGTTTTCTCAGAAAACAGCAGAAACATTTGAAATTAATAAACCGGATAATAATACACATATCTTAATTGCAACACAGGGCAGCAAATTTAAAGAAAAATTAGTAGAAAAAGTTATAGGAAATTTTAATAATAAAAAAGTTTATATCAAAGGTATTGATGTCTCATTATTAAATAATATAAATATAAATGACTGGCATTCAATTTTAATCATTAATTCTATTGAATCAGGTAAATTAGAAAAAAATGTAGAAAAATTTATTCAAAAAAATATAACTGAAGAAAAAATAGTTTTAGTTACGACTTCCGGATCCGGAAAATGGAAAAGTGATGATTATGAAATAGATTCAATTTCAACAGCATCCAAAATTAATAAATTAGAGAGCTTAAGCCGGGTGATATTAGAAAAAATAAACAAGTGACACCCTGCCCGGGTGGAGAGCATGAGCCTGCGGCTCTTGACTCGCTTATTCTATTCTGCATTTATTACTTCCTGCACTTGTCATATAATTATCTGCTTAAATATGTTTCCCTCAAGCAAACACTAGATTCCTATCGCTGTCTAAAAAAGTGTCCCTGTGCTGGAGGCACGAGGACCTGGCGGTCCTCGACCAGCTTATTCTATACTTCATTTTTTACTTGTTGCAGGGGGAATATGTTTAAGCAGATAATAAACTGGAAGAGGAAAAAGAAGAAAGAAAAGATATTGTTATTTTAAAAATTGATTTTTAATAAGAACTTATATATAATTAAATGTATAATAAATAAGTATATATGTAGTTTTAGATGACATTAATTTAAGGAGGATATATGAAAAAAATGATTTGTTTAATTATTTTGTTATCATTGACTATTTTGTTTAGTAGAGAGAATGCTAATATTAAAAAAAATACTAAAAAATATTCAATTGTTAAAATTGGTCCTAGTGGTGTTGGTATTGTTTTCTATGTTACAAATAGTGGTTGTCGCCCTGCTGCTGCATCTACATATTCAGTAGAATCCCAGATAGAAGCTAAGCAAACACCCACTATTACCCTTCCAATAGAAACCAGAACAGGCATGGAACAATCATTTGCTTTTCAAAAATATCCACCAGACACAGAAGCAGATATAGTTTTTTATAACGGCGAAGTGCTGACGATGGAACCAAGCCAGCCGCAGGCACAGGCTATTGCCATTTTAGATGATGTGATTCTTTCCGTTGGCTCTAATACTGATATCAAGAAACTAATAGGATTGAAGACACAGGTAATCAACCTGAAGGGAAGAACCCTAGTGCCGGGATTTATTGATTCTCACAGTCACTGGTTTGGGGACAATAGGCATTATGGTTTTAGCACGAGTGATGAGGTAACTAACTACCTACTCGAGAACGGTTGGACGAGTATAAGCGAGATGTTCGTAACCCCTGACAGGTTGGAAACACTCAAAAACTTGGACAATGATGGTCGTCTCAAAGTGCGTGTCAATGCATATATGCCAATTAACTATCGTGAGCAGCGCTTTGGACGCACGTACGAGGCCTACACACCCCGGCAAATTATAAGTCCTCGTGTGTGCCTCGCCGGTGTGAAATTCGTCAGCGAAAGTTATTATGGAGAAACTCTATATTTTACACAAGCTGAATTAAATAAAGAAGTAAAATTAGCACACGATGCCGGCTGGCAGGTTGCTATTCACACTGAATTGGTTGAGGGGCATACTATGGTTCTGAAAGCTTTTAAGTATGCGCTTGCGGGAAAGAGCAACAAAATATATCGGCATCGTATTGAGCACGTCTTAGGCATTACTGATGAGCAACTGAAAGAAATTCGGAAGAAGGATTACATCGCCTCAATCCAATTTCCCCTGCCTGCCAACTTCCCTTATCAGGATCCAACTTTCAATGATAGAATGCCAGAATATAAATATCCGCTGCTATGCCGATGGAGAGATCTGTACGACGCAGGGGTTCTCATTGCCGGTGGCAGTGATTGGCCATGGCAAACAAATACTACCTACCATGAGATTGGTGCAGCGCCGGCAGGGTCACCATTACGTCTGATTTACAAAGCGGCTACTCATACCAACACACAGGATGTGATAACAGATGCCTGGATGGATGGTCAATATCTGCCAGTGAAGGCTTCTCTTCAAGCGCTGACAATCAACGGCGCATATGCTACCTTTGAAGAGGATATCAAGGGCAGTCTGGCACCCGGCAAGTGGGCGGATATTGTCATGCTTTCTGATAATCCTATTACGGCTGCTGCAACCGACATCAAGGCAGTCAAAGATATTAAAGTCCTTATGACTATGATAGCCGGAAAAGTGGAGTATTGCGCATACAGAGCCAATAATCTGTGTCCCAATACAACTGCTGTATATGATAAAGGATATTCCATGCCTACACAATCCACTGAACGTTAGATTTCTGATGGAAACAACA
>CAZYID010000202.1:0-6136 GCA_964646595.1 uncultured Spirochaetales bacterium
TCTTATTTCCTTTTTATCATATTTGAATATTTCTCTTAAGTACACTTTTAGCATATAACGACAGAGGCTATACGCAGTTAATTTGCGATTATTCAAACCACAATTTCATCTATAATATTACAAAACCCTCAATAAATCCAATAAACTTTAAATCACCTCAACCAGTCTGAGCAAATTAATTGTGATATAGCCTATGTTGTACGAATTAAAAGTTATTTAACATTGCTTTTTTTATCTGGAGTTACCATTTTCCAAGTTTCTGCATAATCATCAGATTTATAAACATCGCTCCCATCTGATAAATAAACATATTTACCATCTTGACTACACGATATTGAAGATGTGTATGCTGGTGTTCCAAATGATTTAGCTGCAATAATTAAAAACAAAATTATAACTAATGAAATAGTAAAAAAAAATCCTTTTACAAAATCTTTGCTCATAAAGTACTCCTAATAATTTTAAATTTATAAATAAGTTATAAATAATTCTCAATTTTATAACTTCTATTTCGTACATCGGCGCGTCGGGTAAGCGAAGTGACCAGAGATGAGTTTACTCATCGATGGGCATTTTGCTTACCCGAAGATAGGCGAAGTTCGCGAAGCGAACAAGACTATCGAGGGCGAAGCCCGACGCGCCGATAGGCCTGAAACAGCGAAGCGGTTTAGTGCAACAACATATATACGCAAATAAAATATAATATCAATTTATATAATTTTTAACAATAATAAAAGTTACAAATATTATTTCTATCGGCATAATTATCTGTTGCTTAATTAGTAAGGGATAATTTCTCTTCATTTTTTATTGACTTTTCATTTAGTTTATAATATCTTCTTTCGTATACTTTTATTTTTCGAAAGCATATGATTTATTTCATATTCAAGAAATAAATATAAACTTTTAGCATTTATTTTTTCTAACAATAAAACCTCTAAAACGGGAGTTATTAAATCAATGATATTTTATAAACGCGGTCATGAAAAAGATAATTTATCTAATGAGGATTTAAAGAATGGACTTTATGAAGCATTAGATAAATTAGGCTCAAAAAATAAAGTGCTTGCTATTCCTCCTGACTTTACAAGATTTCACTCCAGAGCCGGAGATTTAACTAACTATGCATGGCAATATTATAAAAACAATTTAACTGATATTCTGCCTGCATTAGGGACTCATTTTCCAATGACTGAAAAAGAATTAAAAACAATGTTTAATAATATTCCATTAAACCTTTTTAGAAACCACGACTGGAGAAATGATGTAGTTACTCTTGGTGAAGTACCCAAAGAATATGTTATGAAAAAGTCAGAAGGTAAAGTTGACTACTCCTGGCCTGCACAGGTAAATAAATTATTGGTTGAAGATAACTTTGATCTTATTTTATCAATAGGACAGGTTGTACCTCATGAAGTAATAGGTATGGCTAATTTTAATAAAAATATATTTGTAGGTACCGGAGGTCCGGAAGGTATTAATAAAAGCCACTTTTTAGGCGCAGTATATGGCATGGAAAGAATTATGGGAAGAGCCATAAATCCGGTTAGAGAAGTTTTAAATTACGCTTCAGATAATTTTACTAAAGGCCTTCCAATAATATATGTTCAGACTGTTGTGAGTATGGATGAAAATGGAAACCTAATAACAAACGGAATATTTATTGGTGATGACATAGAATGTTTTAATCTAGCAGCTGAACTTTCTCTAAAAGTAAATTTTAAAATGTTAGATGAACCATTAAAAAAAGTAGTGGTATATCTTGATCCGCATGAATTTAAAAGCACATGGCTGGGAAATAAAAGTATCTATAGAACCAGAATGGCAATGGCAGATGATGGTGAATTAATTGTTCTTGCACCTGGCCTAAGAGAATTTGGTGAAGACAAAGAAATCGATAAATTAATTAGAAAATATGGATATCTAGGCACTCCTAAAATACTTGAATTAACAAAAAACAATGAAGATTTAAATAACAATCTTAGTGCTGCTGCTCACCTAATTCACGGTTCATCAGAAGATCGTTTTAATATTACTTATTGTCCGGGTAATCTTACAAAAGAAGAAATTGAAAGTGTTAATTTTAATTATGCAGATCTTTCAGAAATGCTAAAAACATATAATCCAGATGAATTAAAAGACGGTTTTAATACTTTACAAAACGGAGAAAAGATATACTATATATCAAATCCGGCTGTTGGTCTCTGGGCTTATAAAAGCAATTTTAAAAATTAAAAAAATATATTTTTGTTGGTTTAAGTAAAAAAAATTACAAATTAAAACTAATCAAAAATTTTAAAATAATAAATATTTAAGGAGTCGTCATGACTGAAAAGACGCCCAATTATGAAGAAAATGTTATTTTCTTTAATTGAAGCGCATGACGACTCCATCAACGAACAATTGCCTCAAAGATTTCCTATGGAAATCTTAAGATCTCACAAATTGCAAAGCAATTTGTTGAGGCAATTTCTTAGGGAGAAATAGAATGGAGCAAAAAGGAGATATTGCTTTAATCGGATTAGCTGTAATGGGTCAAAATCTAATCCTTAACATGGCTGATAATGGTTATACTGTAGTTGCTTTTAATAGAACTGTATCAAAGGTTGATGACTTTTTAAACGGAGCAGCTAAAGGACATGAAAAGGTAATTGGTGCTCATTCAGTAGAAGAAATGATTCACATGTTAAAATCACCTAAAAAAATCATGTTAATGGTTCAGGCAGGTAAACCGGTTGATTCTTTTATTGAAACTCTATTACCGCATCTTGAAAAAGGAGATTTAATTATCGATGGTGGTAATTCTCATTTTCCGGATACAATTAGAAGAACAAAATACTTAGCTGAAAAAGAAATTCTTTACATCGGTACCGGAGTGTCAGGAGGAGAAGAAGGAGCAAGAAGAGGTCCTTCTATTATGCCTGGTGGTAATCCGCATGCTTGGCCTTTAGTTAAAGAAATTTTTCAAGCTGTTTCTGCAAAAACTGATGATGGTTCTCCATGTTGTGAATGGGTTGGAGAAGACGGGGCAGGTCATTATGTTAAGATGGTTCATAATGGTATAGAATACGGTGATATGCAGCTTATCTGTGAAGCATATCAGTTGATGAAATCTTTATTAGGTTATACTAATGACCAAATGCATGAAGTATTTACTGAATGGAATAAAGGTGAGCTTGACAGTTACTTAATCGAAATAACAAGAGATATCATGGGGTACAAAGATGAAGACGGTACTCATATGGTTGAAAAAATCCTGGATACTGCAGGACAAAAAGGTACAGGTAAATGGACTGCAATTAGTTCTTTAGATATGGGAATTCCTGTAACATTAATCGGAGAAGCAGTTTATGCAAGATGTCTTTCAGCATTAAAAGATGAAAGAGTTCATGCTTCAAAAGAACTAAAAGGTCCTTCACCAAAGTTTGATGGAGATAAAAAAGCTTTTGTTGAAGATATAAAAAAAGCTTTACTTGCTTCAAAAATTGTATCTTATGCGCAAGGTTATATGTTAATGAGAGATGCAGCTAAAGAATATAACTGGAATCTAAACTACGGTGGAATTGCTTTAATGTGGAGAGGCGGTTGTATAATAAGAAGTGTTTTCCTGGGAAAAATAAAAGAAGCATTTGATAAAAATCCTAATCTTAATAATTTATTATTAGATGATTATTTTAAAAATGTTATACAAAACTGTCAGGATTCATGGAGAAAAGTTATTTCAACAGCTTATTTAAATGGAATACCAGTTCCGGCTTTATCTACTGCTTTAGCTTTTTTTGACGGCTACAGAAGTGAAAGACTGCCTGCTAATCTGCTCCAGGCACAGCGGGATTATTTTGGTGCTCATACTTATGAGCGTATTGATAAACCAAGAGGAAAATTTTTTCATACAAATTGGACAGGCAGAGGCGGTGATGTAACCTCAAGAACTTATAATGTTTAATTATATAGTTCATATATAAAAAAGGAGCTCCTTTGCAGAAGCTCCTTTTCTATTATCTTTTATAATAAAAAAATTAATAAAAAGTTTACAACCTATAATTTTCAAATTTTATATGATGACAAATTCTCTTAAAATTATTTTCTATCAATGTTTTCTTTTTCTTTTTGGGACATCCCTGTATTTGCTTTTCTCTTGAAAGTGCCTTACCAATATTATTATATTCTTCAAAAAATTAAATCAGATTTTTAAAATATAATTTATTTATTCTTCTCCATATATTCTTTAATAAATTCTCTAACATCTTCAGTTTCAAATCCATATTTTTCTACTGAATCTTTAATTGAACCTTTAAACTCATCCTCAGTAATAGAGTATTTTTTAATAAACACTTCTTTAGGAATGCCGCTTGCAACAGCAATTTCTTCAAAAGTCATTCTCCCTTTAATTAATGCCGGATCAAATTCACCGCCTGCTTTTTTTGTTTCTTCAATTAAAGTCTTTTGAAACCATTCAAACTGCCCACCGGCAGTTGTAATACCAATAACCCCTACAAAAATAAAAAGCGTTACTAGAGTTACAGCTATTGGAGAGACACGGAGCTTTTTCGGACCTTCAACATATAATGTATCTGTAACCGGGCATGAATTAACACATTCATTACAGTTTATACATTCAGAAGAATTTACTTTTTCTAAAGATTGAACCTTAATATTAACAGGACATGCTTTATCACAAGCTTTACAATCAATACAAGTTTCTTTATTTCTGGCAACTCTAAAAAGTCCAATACGATTGATGAGTCCAAGAAAACCTCCCATAGGACAGAGATATTTACAGAAAATACGATCATAAACAAAGGATCCAATTATTGTGATGATTAAAATAATAAAACCAACAAAAAATTCATTAAAAAGATCACTTGAAAGAATATGCTGATATGCTACCCATGGATCATAAGGACGTATAACAAGCTCCATTTCTTTTGTAGAACCAGATTTAAATGCTTGATAAAGAACTAATAACTGCCAGATAAGAATACCGAACAAAACAATGTATTTTAAATATCTAAGAGGTTTATCAATTACTGACGGTACATTAAAACGTTTTTTAAACAATTTTTTACCGGTTCTGCCAAAAATTTCCTGTAATGATCCTAGCGCACAAATGTGTCCGCAGAATGTTCTTCTAAAAAAAATTGCAGAAATCAATACAGCAATCAATAATATAAAACTTGATGTTGCAATTCTTTTTAACATAACCTGAACTGCAACAAGAGAAAAAAAAGATTCTATTGCACCAAATGGACAAAGTGCATCTACATTTGCAACTGTAGGTTTACCACCATATTGATGTAAAAGCCCCAAAGAAGTAGCATAAATCAAAAGAAGAATTAATAGTAAAAATCTAATACGCTTAAATAGATTTTGTTTTGCATTATTCGATTTAGCCATATCAAACTCCTTTAATAATTATTAATTATAATGATTATTGAATATATTTTCAATAAATATTTTTTTTGTGTAATTTTATTTAAATTAATATATTTATGTTAAATAATTTAATCTATTTTTATGTTAAATTATCAATTTTAATTTTAGAAAAAAATTGCAGGGTTTTTTATTGCAAATACATCGAGATTATTTTGGTATATATACATACGAGCGTATTGACAAACAAAGAGGAGAATTTTTTCCATACAAATTGTACAGGCAGAGGCGGTAATGTCACCTCAAGAACTTATAATATTTAAAAAAATTAATATAATTAATTTAAAAAGGAGTGCTTTTTGCACTCCTTTTTTTTTATTTACGCAGCAGTCACTTCTGATTTTAGAAACAAATTCATTTTTGTTCCGCATTCAGGACATAAACCTTTTGCTTGGCGTCGTCCTTTATCATTTGTAACAATCTGTACATCTTTCATTGTTCTTTTTGATTTACATTTTACACAATATGCAATATGTTCACTCATATTTTCCCTCCCAATTTTTTTATTGCTAATATTTTACCAATCATTATATAAATATGCAAGAAAAAAATACGTCATTTTCATGAAAAATGTCAAATTCTGACAAAATTTAACTAAATTTTAGTAAATTTTAGTTAAATTTGAGAAAATTTTAAAAATTAAATAAAAATTTATGAGAAAAAAGTCAAATTTAAAAATACTTTATTTCAGCCTTTAATACTT
>CAZYID010000203.1:0-6121 GCA_964646595.1 uncultured Spirochaetales bacterium
CAGTAAAAAAAATTAAAAAGCATGGAATAATAGTGCTTGGTTCATTTATTATAGGACTGGATATTGATAAAAAGGATACAGGGTTAAATATTGCAAAAACTGGCATACAATACGGATTAGATATTCTTAATCTTGTATTATTAACTCCTCTCCCCGGGACCCGTCTTTGGGAAAAATATATTTCTGAAAAACGTATTATAGCAAATAACTTCCCCGAAGATTGGAAATATTATACATTTACCTTTCCAGTAAGTGAATATAAAAACTTATCATGGAATGAGATGCTGGATGAGTTCTCATCTTGTTTTCAATATTATTATACATATTCCCGTATCATTGGAAGATTTTTACGTAATTTATTTATAAGTAAAAAATTAATACCCGCTTTAATAGGTTTAATAGCTAATTTAAATTATAAATACAATTTTTCAAGAAATAAAATATTATTCAAAAACATTGTTTTAACAAAAAAAAATCATCAAAAGGAAATTCAGCAAAAAGCAATTCTTCAAAATAAAGCCGGAAATTTAGAATGTTCAATAACTTGATAGAAAATGGAAAATAATAATAAAGAATAAAGTCAAAAATTAAAAGGAGCGAAGTATGCCGCAGAAATATATCCTGAAACTATATATTTTAGGTTCTAGCGCTGCCAGTGAAAAGGCATTGAAGAATGAAAAAAAAAATTTTGACCAATGAACAGCTGCTTACACAAATACGTTCACAGCAAAAAAAAATAAATCGTCTTGAAAAATCAGTTGCCCGTCAATTCCAGTCTGAAGAAACCTTAAAAATATCCGAAAAAAATCTTTCTGTTATTTTAGAAAATAATGCTGACGGCATCGTTATAGTTGATATGGATGGCATTGTTCTCTATGCGAATCTCGCTGCAAAAAAACTTTTCGGAAAAAGTAATAAAGAATTTATCGGCTACCCGTTTGGTTTTCCGGTTTCAGAAGATATTGCGGAAAGTTCTCTGGTTATTAGAAAAGGCAATGATTTCTGTGATGCTGAATTACGTGTAGTTAAGGTACAATGGCAAAAGAAACCTGCTTTTCAACTGTCAGTTCGCGATATTACTGAAAGCAAGCAGATAGAGGAAGCTTTGAGAGAAAGCAATGAACTTCATAAATCTTTAGGACAAACTATCCCGTTTGGATTAGACATAGTTGATGAAGATGGAAATATCCTTTTTGTGAGCGGAGATTTTCAAAAACAATTTGGAGCTAAAGCAATTGGCGAAAAATGCTGGACACTGTACCGTGATAGTAAATTGCAATGTGCAGATTGTCCATTGAAGACTGGAATAGAACTTGGAAAGACTGATGTTTATAATGTACAGGGTGTTTTAGGTGGAAAAATATTCGAAATCAGCCATACAGGTATGATGTTTAAAGGAAAGAAAGCTTTATTAGAGATATTTAAGGATGTTACAGAGCACAAGCAGGTAGAAAAAGACTTACAGATGAGCGAAAATAAATACAGAAATCAGGCAAATTTCCTAAATGTTGTTATAGAAAACAGTCCCTTTGCCATGTGGGTTTCAGATACAAAAGGAATATTAATCAGGGCTAATCAAGCTTTGCGGAATATCCTTAATTTAACCGACGATATGATAATTGGAAAGTATAATGTACTCCATGATGAAAATATAGATACTCAAGGTTTTATGCCTGTTGTAGAAGCTGTATTCAATGATTTGAAAAGCGCTCGTTTCATTATGTTTTGGACAGGTTCAAAGGTAGGCCATGTTGATTTATCCATTGCTAATGAACATTGGATAGATGTTGCGATGTTTCCAATAACTGACGAAGCCGGAAAACTGGTGAATGTTGTATGCCAATATGTAGACATCACCGAGCTAAAACAGGTAGAGAAGACACTTTATGAGACTAATGCAAGACACTCCGGGATGATAGAAAATATAGGTGATGTTATTGCTATTGTGGAGGCTGACGGCATGACGATATATCAAAGTCCAAATATTGAGAAATGGTTTGGATGGAAGCCGGAAGATCTTATCGGTACAAACGGCTGGGACAAGATGCATCCGGAAGATATTGACAGGATTCAAAAAGAATTCAGTGAAATGCTCAAAAAAGAAACAGCCTCGATTGTTGAATATAGATTTAAATGTAAAGACGGTAATTATAAATGGATAGAACTTACTGCCGTTAACCGTATCAACAATCCTGCTATCAATGGTATACTGCTTAATTACCATGACATCACTGAGCGTAAACAAATTGAAGAAGCATTGAAAAAATCTGAGATAAAATACAGGGGATTATATAATAGTATAAGGGATGCCATTTTGGTTGCAAATACTGATAGAAAAATAATTGAATGCAATCAAGCATTCTCTGATTTGTTTGAGTATTCATTAAGCGAAATCAAAAATAAAGAAACAATTGCTGTTTATGAAAATGAAGAACAGTTTATTGAACTTGGGCAAGCATTAAAAAGTCATTCAGGGAATGCTAATCCTTTTTTATACACAGTTAATTATAAGAAAAAGAGTGGGGTGGTTTTTCCCGGAGAAACCAGTATCTATTATTTGAATGATGATATTGGAAATATAATAGGTTTTATAGGTTTGATAAGGGACATCACCGAGCGAAAACAGGCGGAAGAAACTATTAATGCGCTTGCTTGTTTTCCCGAAGAGAATCCCAATCCGGTCATCAGGGTGGACATAAATGAGGTTGTGATATATGCCAATCAGGCAACGAGTCTGATGTTTAAACATCACGAATTGGAGGTGGGAAAAAAACTAACCGGATTGTTACATGATAAACTTTTAGAAACGATCTTATGTAGAAAACAAAGCATAGTCGAGATTATTTATGATAAAAAAATATTGTCCTTTTTTGTATCTCCTATTATCAAAAAAGGTTATTCCAACATCTATATCCAGGATATTACTGAGCGCAAGAAAGCGGAGAAGAATTTAAAGCAGATTGAGTGGCTCTTAACTCGGAAAACCAGCACTTTTCCAGTGGATTCTTACTTGCCTTTTTATGGTGACTTGACCACGCTTAACATGAGCCGTGTGATACTCGACTCTATTGGATCTGACATGTTAAGCAAGATTGCAGGAGACTATCTGAACCTTCTTCAGACCTCGGGTGCAATCTACGAGGTGAATGGCGATTATGCCTTGGGTATCTTTTCCTCTGGGTGGTGTAAATTCCTGGATAGTGCTTCATACAAGTTGTGTGGAACTGATGATAGTCGGATCGCACTGAATAGCGGCAAATGGCTGTGTCATGAGTCATGCTGGAATGAAGCGTCGAAGGCTTCCATCCAGAAGGGGGAGCCGGTAGACATCGAGTGCAAAGGTGGTATTCATCTTTATGCTGTTCCCATTCGTGCCGGCAGTCGTATTGTCGGCAGTATGAACTTCGGATACGGCAATCCCCCACAGGCCCCGGAAAAACTCCGGGAGATTGCGGATAAGTATCGTATAAATATTGACCAGCTTCGTAAGTATGCGGACGCGTATGAAACACATCCACCGTTTCTTATAGAAGTGGCTAAAGAACGCCTTCAGACTTCAGCATTCCTGATTGGTGAGATAATCGAGCGCAAGCGAATGGAGGAGGATATTCGAAAAATGTCCTTCAGAGACGAATTGACGGGACTGTACAATAGGCGTGGATTCATAACTCTTGGTGAGCAGCAGCTTAAATTATGGGGCAGAACGAAAAAAAGAGCTCTGTTGTTTTTTGCAGATCTCGACGGGATGAAGTGGATCAATGATACTCTGAAACACAAAGAGGGAGATAAGGCGCTAATAAAAGCGGCGTCTATCATTAATGAGACTTTTAGATCGTCCGATATTATTGCGCGCATAGGAGGTGATGAATTTGCTGTTCTTGCTATTAACTCGAAAGAAATTGATCCGGTAAATATTATCAAAAGGTTTCAGAAACGAATCGACAAATATAACAATCAGGCAGACAGTAAATACAAACTATCCATAAGCATTGGTTCTTCTTTCTATGATCCTGAGAATCCATCTTCTATTGATGAACTTATGGCAGGCGCTGATAAATTGATGTATGAACAGAAAAAAAACAAGAAACCTTTAATTTAATACAGCGGGATAGTAATGACATGGTTGAAGATTTGTAATAAACTCAAAGTAGATTTTCTCGGTTATCCGTTTGGGTTTCCGGTTTCAGTAGATGAAAATGAAGTAATTATAACACTTTGAAATCCTTATAATAAAAGTATTGAAAAATGTATTACTTATGGTATTGAATTTGTAAAGAGTTAGAAATTTTTTACTAAGGAAGTGGTAATGAATATATCACAAACAGATTTATTAAAAAATATTTCAGAGGGATTTATTAAATCACCTTTTCAAATTTTCATATCAATAATTATTATAATTCTTTTTATTGGTGTTTTTATTCTTATAGGAATAATTTCGGCTGGCAGGGCAAAGAATATTTTAATAAATCAGTTATTTAAAAAATATGAAAAGTTGTTACAGCTTTTCAATATAACCAATGAAGAAAATAAAATTTTAAAAAAATTATCTATTTATTTAAAAAATCCTGATAATAAATATCTACTCCTGACTGACCCGAACATATTTCACAATGCTTTAAATAAATTGAGAACTAAAGAGAATATAGAAGGCGTAATACTCCATGCCTTAGAAAAAAAATTAGGATTTTTAAACTTCTCTCCGGATACAATTATAAAATCAACTTTTGATATAAATAATGGAGCTCTTGTTATTATTATTTTTAGTTTAAATAGAAAAATAACCGGACTTGTAATTAAATCAGAAGAATTCTTAAAAGTAAAAATTAGCAGTGAAATTAATTTTATAGTAAAAAAAGAAAATGCCATGATTGTCACTTATAATTATACCGGAGGATATGTCTTTAATGTCAGGTTAATGGATTATAAGGATGGGATAATGAATTTTACCCATTCAACAAAAACTAAAATTTATCAACGCAGAGAATTTTACAGAAAAAATAAAAAAAGATTTGTCTATATACACCGTAAAGAAACAGAAGATGAACCGGAAACTGCTGTGATATTTGATTTAAGCGGAGGTGGTGCCAGTATTGATAATTCAATCTTAAAATTTAAAGTTGGAAATGAATTTAAAATTTCTTTTCCGAAAATACAAAATAATAAACTAATTGTTAATGCTGAAGTTATACGAATATCAAAAAATAATTCAGTAATTCATGTAAAGTTCAATAATTTAATTCCATTATTTTATGATAAAATAATTGAGATTGTTAATAGTTAACTTTTTTTATAAATTTATTTAAAATTTATAAAGGATAGATAAAAAAAAATCAAAGGAGAAACATGAGCTTGATGCTTATAGGAAAATAAATCGGGAGAATAAATATTTTGAGAATGCTATTGAAAAGATAGATAATTTTTTTGAGAAAGTTGAAGATGAAGGAGAAAAGTAGAATAAGAAATATTCTATGATTTATAAATCATAGAAAAATAATTGGGAAAATCTTTGTGAGTTTTTTGCTTATCCACCTGAGATACGAAAAGTTATTTATACAACAAATACGATAGAATCATTAAATTACAGCTTAAGAAAAGTCACGAAAAATCATGGATCATTTCCAACAAATGATTCAATTATTAAAATCATGTATCTGGCATTAACAAATGCTTCAAAATGATGGACTATGCCAATTAAAGACTGGGGAGCTGCATTAAATCAATTTGCAGTGTATTTTGACGATAGAGTACCATTGTAAAAAAAGCCGTTTACACAAAAAAATCTGACAGGATATGAAAAAAAATAATTGTAAGATATTGTAAGTGAAATTATTAATTTTAATTGACTTTCATATTTTAAAATTATTAGAATTTATATTGTTAACCACTAACAATTATAATTAAAATATAGCAATTATGTTGAATTATAGATTCTTATGAGTTTTTGAGTTGAAGGGAGAGGTTGGGAATAGCACTTAGGTTGGAATAAAAATTAATTTGTTTATCTTTGTTGCTTCCAGCATCAATAATTAACGATAAAATATTATTATTTATAATGGCTAATTATTTTTAAACTTTTATTCATTTCCGGCCATTTAATTTTCTAAAATCCAGTAAACTTTAA
>CAZYID010000204.1:0-6120 GCA_964646595.1 uncultured Spirochaetales bacterium
TTTATTCAATTATGTAAAACTCACCGATTACCAGAACTGCAATTTCTTTACCTTTAATTATTTGACCAATTCCGCTGAATGTAAGACCATTATTTTCAATCACTTTTGTAGCTATTTTTACTTCATCATTTGGGAATAATCCATGTTGAAGAAGAGCATCATGCATACGTGTTGCTCTTAAATTTACAGGACCTGAATCAAGTATTTTTGTTGTTTTTTTAGATACAAAATAGTAAAGACAGCAGAATATTTCTGATATCATTTCTAATTGCAATACGCCGGGGTAAACAGGGAAATCGGGGAAATGCCCTTTAAATATGGGATCATTTTGTTTAATTTTTTTATTACCGACAATACAATTATTTGTCAGGTCAATACCGCTAATTTTATCAATAAATAAAAAAGGATCTCTATTAGGGATCATTTTGAAAATATCTTCTTTTTTGTAATTTACTTTTTCTAGTGTAGGTGATTGAAAATCTATTATAGGTTTTTTTCGGTATTGTTTAATAAGTTTTGAGAAATCCATTAGCTGGTACTCCTGGTAATAATGTATCAGTATTATTGTATATCATAATAATTAAAAATGAAAAACACTTCTTTATATAACTTTGAAGTTTTATAATATGATATGTTATAAAAACAAATCAATCTTTTTTTAATGCATTATAAATATATAAAACTGCCTGGACATAAGCATCGCTTGGATTATAATTAAATATTGCATCATATCGAGATTCTGGAAAATAAATATTATTTCCATCTAATCCACTACCATATAAGTAATTTTCAATACTCATAATGTTATCATCAATTGCATATATATCAATTTCGTTATTTTTGTTTTGTGCATCAATAAAATACTTTGAGTGAGATGAAGGGATAAACTGTGCCCATCCGCTTGCACCGGCAAAAGAACCTATAAAATAATAGACTTTTTTATTTGTTCTTTTTGAAAATTTATAAAGACTTGCTAATTCTTTGACTGCCCATTCTCTTCGACGCGGCATGAAAATATATTGAGAGATTAAGGCAGAGAAAACATAAAAATTTCCAAGACTTTTATTATTAGAAAACCCTGTCTCAATTCCTAATATTGCGGTTATCAGTTCATAATGAATGCCGTGTTTGTTTTCTGCCTGTTTAAGAATATCGCCATATTTTTCTATAAAAACTTTGGCTCTTTTTATTTTAATATCCAAACCAAGGTGGTTTTTATACCATTCAAAATCTTTTTCTTTTCGTGAGACCTGGTGTTCAGCCATATTATAAAAATAATTATTTATATTACTGTAAATTTTAAAATTTGGATTATTGATATTATCAATTAACCAATCAGACGGAATTTTATTTCGAATCAATTCCTGATTTAGAAGATTAATTTCATTTTGATAAATAGAAATTGATTCATCTTGAATATCAGCTGCCTTTTTTGAGCAGGAATAATTATTTACAATGATTATGAAAACAAATAATAATTTTAATTTATTCCCAAAAATAATTATCTTTTCCTTATTTTTGATAAAAGTCTTAATATTTCAATATAAAGCCAAATCAATGTTACGATAAGTCCAAAAGCCCCGTACCATTCCATATATTTAGGAGCATTTGCTTCAGCACCTCTTTCTATAAAATCAAAATCTAACACAAGATTTAATGACGCAATAGCAACAACAACAAGAGAAAAAATTATTCCAAACATTCCGCCTTCATGAATAAAAGAAAGGTTAATCCCAAAAAATCGTAAAATAAAACTTGCTATATAAATAAAAAATATTCCGCCGGTTGCAGCAACTACTCCTAAACGAAAATTTTGAGTAACTTTAATTAATCTTGATTTATAAGCGAGTAAAAGTGAAAAAAGAATTCCAAAAGTTAAAAAAACTGCCTGAAGAACTATACCTGGATACATTTTTTCAAAAAAAAGTGATATTATACCTAGAAATAGACCTTCAACAACAGAATAAATAGGAGCAGTAATGGGAGATGCTTTTTTATTAAATATTGTAATTAAAGCAACTATTAATCCTGCAATTGGTAATATTATAATTATTGGTATTATGTAATTAATCATATTTGAATTTAAAGCATAGTACCAGCTTAATACAGCAGAACCGATAGCTAATAACAGCAGTAAAATTGTTTTATTTACTGTTCCCTGTATTGTCATTGTATCTCCGGAATAAGAAACAGCTTCTTTTTCAAAAGTGTTATTTCCTAATACCGGATTACCACTTCTCAACATTACATTTGTTCGTGCAGATGACATAAAAACCTCCAAAACAATATATTTTATATTAAGTAAAAATTTAATAAAATGCAAATTGAGTAATTTTTCGCTTAATATTATTTATTATTTTTATTATAATGTCTATTATTTTTAAAATAAAAATAAAAAAAGCATAAATAATTCTTTTATTAACGGAGAGTAATTAGTATAATTCGAATAATAAAAAAAAATATATTTTTAAAGAAACATAATGAAAAATAATATTATTCAAAAACAACCTTTAATGCGAAAAGTAATATATTCTCTAATCCCAATTTATTTGGTTAGTTTTTATTTTTATGGAATTTATTTGCTTTTTTTAACATTAATTGTCTTTTTTTTTGGTTTTTTAACTGAATTTATATTTGAAAAAAGACAGGGCAAAAAAGTATCCGAAGCTTTATTTGTTACATGTTTATTATTTACACTTTCACTTCCACCAAAAACTCCGTGGTGGGTAGCAATGATCGGGATTATATTTGGTGTTATGTTTGGAAAAGAAGTTTTTGGCGGATTTGGGAAAAATATTTTTAATCCTGCAATTTTAGCAAGACTTTTTGTTTATATAACATTTCCAAATCAAATGAAAGGTTTTATAAAAGCAGCAAATTTTGGATTAAAAATAGATTCTTTAACAGCTGCTACTCCACTTGAAGCAATTAAAGCAGGAAAAGCTTTTGAAACAATAAAGTTACTTCTTGGATTTAATCCCGGATCAATGGGAGAAAGTTTTATAATACTAATATTAATTGCACTTATTTATCTTATTATAACAAAAACCGCAAGCTGGCAGATAATTGTCTCAACAATTGCAAGTGCAGCTTTGTTAACAGTTTTTCTAGATTTAATAAATATTCCAAATGATTTTTCCTCTATAAATTATATATTGTCAGGCAGTTTATTGTTTGTTGCTGTTTTTATGGCAACAGATCCGATTTCTGCACCAAAAAAGATTATTTCTAAATGGATATATGGCTGTATAATAGGATTTTCTACAATAATTATTAGAACTTTTTCTTTTCCGGAAGGCACAAGTTTTGCAGTGCTTTTAGGAAATACTTTTGCTTCTTTATTGGATGAGTTATTCAGCAAAAAGGTAAATAAATGAAATTTAAAGAAAATACAATATATGTTGTAGTATTTACATTTATAATTACTTTTATATTTGTTTTTGTTTTATCCTTTGTATATCTGAATGTAAAAGATAGAATAAAACGCAACAACGAACTTTTTGAAATTAAAGCGATTCTAAATTCTGCTAATATTGACTATAAAGATGATAATGAAGCATATCAAATTTTTAAAAATAATTTAAGCAAACAAATAATAGAAAATAATATTTTATATACAGCAAATATTAATAATACAAAATTATACATAATTTTATTTTCCGGCAAAGGATTATGGGGAAACATTTATGGAGCAATTGGGGTAAACAGCGATTTTACTAAAATAATTGGCATTGATTTTATTTCTCAAAATGAAACTCCCGGATTGGGAGGCAGGATCAGTGAAAAATGGTTTAAAGAACAATTTGTCGATGAAAAGTTAGATAATTTTAAAATTAAATTTAATTATGCAGGGGGTATTGGAGATTATGATAAAAATAATAGTCAGGTGGATGGAATAAGCGGTGCTACAATTACTACAAAATCATTGGAAAAAATGATTAATGAGTATTTAAATATTTATAAAAAAATAATTATTCAAGATTAATATTTAAGGATTTTTTAATGAAAAGCAATAGGGCTGTAACAATTTTCAAAGAAAATATTTTTACAAATAATCCAATACTAATTCAAGTTCTGGGAATATGTTCAACTCTTGCTGTAACAAATAATTTTAAAAATACTTTTATTATGTGTGTTGGTGTTACATTTGTAACTGCATTATCAAGCTTTACTATTTCATTAATAAAGTTTTTTATGCCTAAAAAAGTAAGAATGATTGTTCAGACTTTAATAATTGCTTTTTATGTAATTATTGTTGATATTGTTTTGAAAGCATATTTACCTGAAGCAAGCAAAACATTGGGCCCGTATGTAGGATTAATAATAACAAACTGTATAATAATGGGAAGAGCAGAAGCTTTTGCACAATCAAATAATGCTTTAATTTCTTTTTGGGACGGATTTGCTGCAGGTGTTGGATATTCGTTAATATTGCTGATTATTGCATCTGTTAGGGAAATACTAGGTTTTGGCACAATTTATAACTATAAAATAATGCCGGGATTTTTTACTAATTGGACAATTATGATAACAGCACCAAGCGGATTTTTTCTGTTGGCAATTATTTTATGGATCAGTAATTATTTATTAATCAAAAAGGAGAAAAATAAATGACTCCAAATATAAATATTTTTGTGATTTTTTTTGCGTCTATTTTTACAAGTAATATAGTTTTATCTAATTTTTTAGGATTGTGTTCTTTTATTTCTATTTCTAAAGACTTAAATGCTTCAAATGGACTTGGGCTTGCTGTTACTTTTGTTTTAACAATAACAACAGCAATTTGCTATTTGATAAATAAATATATATTAATTCATTATGAACTTGAGTATTTGCAATTTATTGTTTTTATTATTGTGATTGCAGGTGTAGTTCAGGTTTTAGAAATGGTTATTGATAGAATATCTCCTTCTCTTTATATGGTTTTAGGAATATTTTTACCTTTAATTACAGTTAACTGTGCAATACTTGGTGTTATTCTATTTATGGTCATTAGAAATTATTCGTTTATTCAATCAGTATTTTTTGGGTTTGGGTCCGGATTAGGCTGGTGGATAGCTATAATGCTGCTGTCAGCAATTAGAAAAAGAATTGAAAAATCACCTGTTCCTATTCCATTAAAAGGAACCGGGATTACATTGATTATAATAGGAATAATGGCAATGGCATTTATGGGGTTTTCCGGATTATTAAATATTCAGTAGTTTAATAAGGAGCAGGATTTTTGATTAAAATAATTTTTACTAATTCATTAATAATTAGTTTTTTAAGTTTTTTATTAGCTTTATTAATTTCAATAATTGATAAAACAGTAAATAATTATGGAGAAATAAACATTGATATTAATAATGGCAGTAAAATTTTAAAAACAAAAGGCGGTTCTCCATTACTTTTTACATTATCTGATAATAAAATATTTATTCCTTCTGCATGCGGCGGTAAAGGAAGTTGTGCAATGTGCAAAACAATTGTGAAAACAGATATTGGACCAATATTACCAACTGAAGCAGGGTATATAAATGAAAAAGAAAAAAACGAGGGAGTTAGATTATCATGTCAGATAAAATTAAAAAAAGATATCAATATAATTATTCCTGAGCAATTATTTAATGTTAAAGAATATATATGCAAAGTAAAATCAATTAAAGATTTGACTGATAATATAAAAGAAATAAAATTAGAACTTCCAGAAAACAGTGAAATAAACTTTACTTCAGGTCAGTATATACAGCTTGAAGCACCGGCTTATGAAAAGATAAAGTCAAGCACTCAAAGAGCATATTCAATTGCTTCAAGTTCAAAAAATAAAAATATTTTAGAATTAATTATTGGTTTAGTTCCGAATGGAATTGTCACTTCATATGTTTTTAAATATTTAAAAGAAGGTGATACAGTTAAAGTAGTTGGCCCATTTGGAGATTTTAACCTTAAAGATACTAATAATGAGATGATATGTGCAGCAGGCGGTACAGGGATGGCTCCAATAAGATCAATTATTTTTGATATGATAGAAAAAAATATTATGAATAGAAAAATATGGTATTTTTTTGGAGCAAGCAGTTTATCTGATTTATATTATTTAAAAGATTTTCAGGAAATAGAAAAAAAATATTCTAATTT
>CAZYID010000205.1:0-6116 GCA_964646595.1 uncultured Spirochaetales bacterium
CTATGTCTGTACCTGTACCAATTGCTATTCCTACATTTGCCTGTTTTAAAGCAGGTGCATCATTAATTCCATCTCCAACCATTGCAACAACTTCACCTTTTTCCTGTAATTGTTTTATTATATTGATTTTGTTTTCAGGAAGTAATTCTGCATATACTTCATCAATTCCTGAATCTTCAGCTACTATTTCTGCTGATTTTCTATTATCTCCTGTAAGCATTATTGTTTTAAGGTTCATTTTCTGCAATGAAACAATTGCTTTTTTTGAATCCGTTTTAATTTCATCTGCAATTCCGATTATTCCAATTGTCTTATTTTCTACAGCAGCAAGAATAATAGTAAGACCGCTTTCTAAATATTTACTAATTTTGTTTTTATAATTATCAATAGGAATTTTTAATTCATTAAAATATTTTATGCTTCCAATAATTATTTTTCTATTATTTACAATTGCTTTTATACCCTTTCCGGATTCTGCTTTGAATTTTTTTATTTTATGTTTTTTTATTTTTTTATTTTTAAATTTGTCTATAACTGCTTTTGCAAGAGGATGTTCTGATAAAGATTCTACTGAAAAAACGAGATTAAAAAAATCATTTTTATTTATATTAGTTTCATAAAATATTACACTTGGCTTGCCTTTGGTAATTGTCCCGGTTTTATCAAATACTATTGTTGTTAATTCTCTTGAAGTTTGAATAGCTTCGCCGTTTCGTATAAGTATGCCGTTAAGTGCCCCTTTGCCCATGCCTACCATTATAGCTGTTGGTGTTGCTAAGCCTAAAGCGCATGGACATGCAATTACAAGTGTTGCCACAGAAGCAAAAACAGCAATAGAAATATGTGTAGCGTTTAGATTTATCCAGGGTAAGTATTTTTGAAAAAAAGAAATAAAAATTAAGCCTTTTTCCGGAAATAAAATCCAGCCTAAAAAAGTTAATATTGATATTACAAGAATAACAGGAACAAAATAACCGGTTACTTTATCAGCAAAAGCCTGAATTGGTACTTTTGTGCCCTGAGCGTCTTCAACCATTTTAATTATCTGAGACAAAAAAGTATCTTTGCCGATTTTTTGAGTTTTTACTTTTATAACTCCATACTGGTTTACTGTTGCTCCAATAACTCTGTCCCCTTGTTTTTTATCAACAGGGATTGATTCACCAGTAACTATAGATTCATCAATAGATGAAAATCCTTCAAGAATGATCCCGTCTACAGGTATTTTTTCTCCAGGTTTTACTAAAACAATATCATTGATTTTTAATTCTTCTACAGGTATATCAATTATTGTTTTATCTTTATTTATTAAATGAGCATTTTTTGCTCCAAATTCCAACAGCTGTTTTATTGCTTTACTTGTTTTTCCTGTTGCAAGATTTTTTAGATAATTACCAATAAAGTTTATTGATGTAATCATTGCTCCTACAACAACAAAATTCGCAATATCCATTCCCAAAAGTTTTACAATACCGGTAGAATATGCAGCAACAGTACCTATGCCGATTAATGAATCCATATTAAATGAAAATTTTATTATTGCTCTAAAAGTAGAAAGTATTACCGGAAAACCAATTATAAATATTACCGGAAATGCTAGTATCAAATCCAGATAAAATGCGATATCTGCATTGCCAATATGAAATCCAAAAAGCATTTCTCCAATCATTTTTATTGTTAAAGGTATTGTTATTATCCATGCTAAAATTAATCTGTTACGTTCTTTTTTAAGAAAAACGGTTTCATCAATTTGAGAATTTTCTTCTAATAACTTATATCCAATTTCTTTTATTTTTTTCTGCAAGTATTTAAAATCAATAATATCTTTATTAAAATTAATTTTTGCACTTTTATCTGCATAATTTACCGAGGCTTTTTGGACACCATTAATATTATTTAAAGCTCTTTCAATATTTAATGCACATGAAGCACATGACATTCCGGCTACTTTATATTTATGTTCAGTCTCTGATTTATTATTAACAGCTGGTTTTTCATTCATTTTGTTACTCTTTTTTTAATGAAGCTTCATAACCAGCGCTGGCTATAGCTTTTAATAGATCAATAGTTTTAACTTCTGTATTATCATCAAATGTCACAATTGCATTATTTTTTTTTCTGCTTACTTTTGCTTTTTTTACTCCATCTATTTTTTCTAATTTATTCTTTACGGTCATTTCACAATGCCCGCATGTCATTCCGGTAATTGTTAATTCAAATTTCTTTTTATTTGTATTCATATAGTCCTCCTTTAATATTTATGTGTTTGATAAATATTTTTTCCGTTTTCTTTATCTAAAGAACAGCAGTCTAATCTTTTATTTCCAAAGTTTTTTTTATTTGCTTCTGCCATTTTTTCCAGACTTTTTATAATTCTTTTTTTAATTCTGGTAAAAAATTTATTCATAATTTTTCACCTCCTTTTTTTTATAAAATATCTTTTTTCATTTCTTCAAAATCTTTTTTAGTTATTTCTCCTGATGCATATCTTCTTTTTAAAATATCAAATGCATTCTCTTCTTGATTTTTTGATTTTAAGTTTTTTGCTGCAGCAATGTAAATCAAATAACCAATAAGCCCTGCAAAAACAAGAAAAATAATAATCATAGTAATTCCTCCAATCCATCTATATTTAAAAAAATTATTTCTTATATTCCATGGAGAATGAGAATAATTGTTCATCCACATCATTGAATTTGAACCCGTCATATATCCATGGTCTCTTCGCATAAAATTGCGTCCTCTACTTGTGTTTCCATAATTGTAATCTCCATCCAAATAACGGTATCCCATTGCGCGATGCATTGCTTTTAATGATATAGAACCTTCTCCGCCCATCATTTCATCCATCCATTCATGCTCACGTTCATTTGGATGCCTTTCACTCATTACAGCTTCACCAAGTTCTTCCAGTAAATTATCAGGAACTTTACCGGGATCAATTTTGTCTTTTTCCTTTAAGTTTAGTGTTTCACGAATTTCTTTAATAACCTGATTGATTGTTTTGTCATGATTACCGTCAGCATTTATAGTAAAGTTAATAGTTAACAGAATTACAACAATTAACATTGATAATACTGTTAACTTATTTATTAAAAACTTTTTTGTTTTCATTTTTTCCTCCAAAGAAAGATTTTTATTTTAACATTCGATTTAATGTTTTCATTAATTCTTTAATTACCGAATCTTCACCTCCTTCAATTGACTCTTTAATACAGCTATTGATATGCGCTTCAAGCAATACGTTTCTTGCTGAGCTGAGAGCAGATTGAATTGACGAAATTTGATTTAAAATATTATCACAGTAAACATTATTTTGAATCATATTGTTTACACCTTTTATCTGACCTTCAATTTTTTTAAATCTAATATCCAGATTTCTTTTTAATTCATCGCTATGATGAGCATGTTTTTCACAATTTACATTATTATTTTCATTCATTATATCTCCTTGTGTAATAGTATACCCCCGTACCCTATATAGTATTTCATTAATGGCCTTTTATCAACAATAAAACTCATAAGATACATATTATTTACAAAGGAAACAAAATAAATTATTCGTCGCAGCAGCAACCAATACTTTTTGATCTGGATTTTTTTATTGCTTCAATACCTTCTTTTAATGAAAAATAGGCAATACCAAGGCTTCCAATTGCATCAATATAACCAATTTTAAATATTTCATAAATTATGCTTGAACCGAGTAAAATTATTGAAAGATAAAAACATGTTACTGTACATTTTGCATCTGATATTATTGCGTCAGAATTCAGTTTTTTGCCAATATGCATTTTGGATTGATATAAAATCCACATTGTTAAAATAGAAATAGCAGAAATAACAATACCGGCTATTGTTGTATCAGGTTTGCTTTTATTGATAAAATTTATTATTGCACCAAAAATTAATCCAAAAAAGAGTATTAAAAAACTTACTCCAGTTATCATTAAAGCAAGTTGTTCAAATTTGTCTTTTATTATTACTTTTTCTTTTTTCATTCTTAGGGTCATATGCAGAATACCAATGCCAGAGATTACTTCAACAAAACTATCGACACCAAATCCAAATAAAGCTAAAGTTTCATCATTCATCCCAAAAAAAATGGATATTAGTCCTTCAACAATATTATAAAAAATTGTGATAATACTTAATCCCATTGCAATATTGATTAAATGAGTATTTTTTTGATTTATTTTTTGATCATTTCTTTTATTCATTATATTTTTCTCTTTATTATTAAATTAAAAACATCTTCCTTTGTTTTTTTTTCTGCATTCCGGTTTGTCGCATTTATAACAAATTTCATTTGCAAGCTGTTGCCCGTCAAAAAAATCTTTTATATTATTTAATGTTGTATGCGCAATATTTGATAATGCTTCATTTGTAAAAAATCCCTGATGTGAAGTAATCAAAACATTATTAAAAGAAATCAATCTTGCAAGCACATCGTCACTTATAATTTCACCGGAAAAATATTCAAAAAAATATTCACTTTATTCTTCATAAACATCAAGCCCTGCACAACCGATTTTTTTAGTTTTTAATGCTTCAATTAAATCAACAGTGTTGATCAATTGTCCCCTGCCGGTGTTTATTATCATTACTCCATTTTTCATTTTGTTGATTGTTTCTTTATTGATCATGTGATAGGTTTCTTTAGTTAAAGGACAATTAAGGGAAATGATATCGGATTCTTTATAAATAGTTTCAATATCTGTATATTTGCAGTTTGTTTGAGTTTCAAAATTTTTATCAGGATTTTGATCAAAAACAAGAACATTCATATCAAATCCTCTTAAAATTTTTACCAGTGCTTTTCCTATTCTTCCGGCGCCTATAACACCGGCTGTTTTGCCATACATATCAAATCCCAGAAGTCCATTTATAGTAAAATTATTATCCCTGATTCTATAATATGCCCTGTGAGTTTTTCGATTAAGTGTAAGCATTAAGGCAACAGCATGTTCTGCAACTGCATACGGAGAATATTCCGGGACGCGGACAACATGAATTTTTTTATAAGCATAAATTAAATCAACATTATTATATCCAGCACATCTTAGTGCAATTAATTTTATCCCATGAAGATTCAGCTGATCAATAACTTCTTTAGACAAAGCATCATTAACAAACGCACAGATCGCATCATATCCTTTTGCTAAAGAAACAGTATCAATATTTAAATGATTTTTGTAATATTTTATTTCAAATTTAAAAGCATCATTTATTTTAGCAAATGAGTCAATGTCATATTGTTTTGAGTCAAAAAAAGCTATTTTTATATTTTTCATTTAATATCCTTTTATAGATTAAGAATAATGAAAATGTTAATTAATTTATATTACACTTATCAACCATTTGTTGATTTAATTCCACATAACAAAAAATGTAATAACATCCTTTTAAATTATATAGTATTCTTAAATCAAATGCTGTAACATATGTTACATAAAGAGGTAATAAATGAAAAATATAGAAAAAATTTTACAAAAAACATCGTTGTTTAAAAATATAGATATTAAAGAAATAAATAATTTACTAAAAAAAATATATACTAATAAAAAGGAATATAAAAAAAATTCAACAGTTTTACTTCAGGGAGATATTTATAACAATCTTTATATTATCTTAACGGGCAACTCATATGGGGAAATGATTGATTATTCAGGAAAAATTGCTAAGATCGAAGAATTTTATCCGCCTTATGTTCTTGCATCAGCGCTTTTATTTTCTGAGGACAATACTTTACCGGTTTCTGTAATTGCCAGGAATGATCTAAATGTCCTTATTATTTCTAAAAATGAGATACTTAAATTGTTTATATTAAATAAAACATTTTTAAATAATTTTATTTCTGATCTATCAGATAAATTTGTTTTTCTTTCAAAGAAATTGAAATTTTTAGCATTTAAAACGCTAAAAGAAAAAATAGCAAGTTACCTTTATTCTTTACCAATAAATAATGAAGGGGAAGCAATAATCCCAAATACCCTGGAAGAATTATCAAATTTTTTCAGTGTGGAAAGACCGTCACTTTCAAGAGTTTTAATGCAATTAGAAAAAGAAAAAATTATTATAAGGGAAAATAAAAAAGTTAGAATACTTGATAAAGA
>CAZYID010000206.1:0-6095 GCA_964646595.1 uncultured Spirochaetales bacterium
AAAAAGAATAAAGTATAATATAATAGATATTAGTATTTCTGAATCAAAAAAAGTTGTTTTAATTAAAGTACAAATAATTCAGCCTGATCTTGTTAAATTATACACATTAATTCCAGAGCTTTTAAACAATAATTTAAATGAAAAGCAAATTGATAAGTTGTTTCAAGCTAATAAAGGTATAGTTAATAAAAATTACTTGAAATTATTTGAAGATTATAAACTTATTTTTGAAGAAAACAGATGGTTAATTGATGCCGGATATGAGAAAAAAAAGTATATTTACGATTTGCTTCTTGAAGCAGATAGATATTATAAAGATAATAATTATATAGAATCTCTTGAAATGTATAACAAAGTATTGGATTTTGAATTAAACGATTTTGCATTAAACAATAAAGCATTTGATAGAGTAGAAATAATAAATGAAAAATTACAGTATATAAAAAAATTTATAAAAATTAATTGTGATATTCTGAAAAATAATAAAAATGGTGTTATAATAGATATAACAGTAAAGAATACCGGCACAATTGTAGTAAAAAAAATAATTGTTGAATTTTTGTTTTATTCTGATGGAGTTATTGTATACAAAGATAAACGTGGATTATTAGAGGGAGAAAATCAGCAAATTGGGTTTAATGAAGAAGTTAAGAAGCAAATTGGATTTAATAGTTTTAAAAAAACAATTAGCAAGTTGAAATGTGTTATTTATGCAATTGATTTTTAATTGAATTATTTATTTTTTAATAATCATTTTTAAATGATCATAATTATTGCAAAATTTTAATTTTTGATTGATTAACAAAAGTAATTTTTGTTTTTTTGTAAAAATTTTAATTTTTCATGCAATTTTACTTGATTTTTTAGAAAATTGATAGTATATTGCCTTCTACTTCTCAACGAAAAAAGGAAGTACAATTGTTGGTCCCTAAAGAAATAATTCAGGAGATCAAAAATAGATTAGATATAGTTGATGTAATTAAGACTTATATAAGTAATCTAAAGAAAGCGGGTAAAAATTGGATTGGTTTATGCCCCTTTCATAATGATCATCATCCTTCACTACATGTTTCAACTGATTTAGGCATTTTTAAATGTTTTAGTTGCGGAGAAGGTGGAGATATAATTGGTTTTGTTCAGAAAATCGAAAATATATCTTTTAATGAAGCAATTAGGATTTTAGCAAAAAAAACCGGTATTGAATTAAATTTTACAAAAGAAGAAGCTGAAGAGAAACATCAAAAAAGGGAAGAGTTATTACAATTCAATAACAGGCTTATTAACTTATTTCAATATTTTCTTTTAAAAAAGGAGGATGGAAAAAGAGCCTTAAATTATTTAGAAAATAGAGGAATTAATAATGAATTAATTGAGACTTTTAAAATTGGTTATGCTCCAAAGGGTTATAGCAGATTGCCTCAATTTTTATTAAAAAAGGGATTTCAAGAAGAGTTCCTATTATCTTCAGGGATACTTAGTAAAACAGAAAATGGATTAAGACCTTTTTTTTTTGATAGAGTTATTTTTCCAATTATTAATCAGAATGAAGAATGTATTGGATTTGGCGGCAGAACATTATCTAATGAAATTAAACCAAAATATTTAAATACTTCAGAGACTCTTTTATATAAAAAAAGTTACAGTTTATATGGAATTAATTTAGCTAAAAAAAATATTAGAGAAACAAAAAAAGTTTTTATTGTTGAAGGTTACATGGATGTTATAAGCTGTTATAAAAATGGAATTAAGAATGTAGTAGCGCCTTGTGGTACAGCTGTCACAAACGGGCAGATAAATATTTTAAACAGATATACTGATGAGATTGTTTTTCTTATGGATGGAGATGATGCCGGTGAAAAAGGAGTAGAAAAAGGGATCTGGGAGTCAGCAGAGATTTTTTTAAAAAAATCTGTTTTGATTCTTCCAAAAGGTATGGATCCGGATGATTTTTTTAAAAAAAATAGCATTGATGATTTTAAAGAATTAGAAAATAAAAGATCTGATATCTTTGATTTTCTTGTTAAGTATAAAACAAAAAATGTTAAAAAAGGTGATTATAAAAAATTAACTGGAGCTTTGGATTCTTTATTTGAATTTGTAAATTTAGAAGACAATGAAATTGTTAGAAATTCTTTAATCGAAAGAATGGCTGATTTATTAGAAATTGATAAAGGAGTAATAGCACGGGAATTTATAACTTATAGAAATAAAAGAAGATATACTAACAATAAAAATACAGAACAAGTTAATGACGGAAATAAAATAAATTTAAATAAAACATTAAAAATGGAAATTGATTTAATTTTATTTTTAATGCAGGTAGAAAATAATAGAGACCTAATTAAACAATGCGGTTTACGAGAAGAGCATTTTTTTGATCAGTTTTCACAAAATTTGTTTAAAATGATATTTAATGAAAACTTTTCAGTAAAAAAGAAGGATTTTATAGATTATATTGACGATAAATTTGTTAAAGAATATATTGAAAAAAGAATATTTAGCGATGAATTTAAACAGAATGCAATTGTTTTAAGAAATAATATTATTGATAGAATAATAGATATTATTAAAAAGTATTATAAGAAAAAAAATGAAGATATCAATGAAAAAATTAAATTGGCAGTATTGTATAAAGATAATGATTTAATTAAAAAATTACAAGAAGAAAAAACAATAATAATTGATGAAATTATTAAACTTTCAAAATTACAGGAGTTAAAAGATAATGGTAAAAATTACTGATTATCCTGAAATTAAGAAATTATTAGACTTGGGAAAAGAAAAAAAAGAATTAACGATTGATGAAATAAATAAAAATTTACCCCAGGATATTATAAATTCTGAAAAGATTGATGATGTATTTATCCTTCTTCAGAAGAATAAGATAGCTATAGTTGATGAAGTGGATATGAATACTTTAAAGAATATTAATGAAAATATTCTTGATGTTAAAGCAGATAAGAAAAAAGGGGACCCAAAAAAAGAACGAAAAGTTATTTACGGCAGTTCTTCTTCCGGAGTTGATGATCCAATACGAATCTATCTTCGAGAAATTGGTAAAGTTGATTTGTTGAGTGCTGAAGAAGAAGTTGAGCTGGCAAAAAAAATTGAAGACGGTGAAAAAATAATAAATAGTTCAATTCGTAAAATTGGTATAACAATAGTCGAGTTTTATAATATTTTAGAAAAAATAAGTGTTGACCCTATTGATTTAGAAAAACCTGTTGTTACAATTAGATCAGATTCACGAGATTATTCATCTGAGAAGAAAAGGATTAAGAGTAAATATAAAGAAATTTTACAGGTGTATATGAAAAAAGTTTTATACTTTAAAACTTTATTAAATAAATTACATAATTGCAGGGAAGAGGAAGAAAAAAATGATTTAAATAAAGAAATTAAAAAAGTAAGAAATGATGCTTTTAAAATTATTTTTGGTCATGAAATAGATAATCAGGATATTATTAGAATAGCTGAAGAAATAATAAAGATTGTTAGAAAGATTGAAGACGTGGAAAACAGTACACAAAGGATTCTTAAAAAATTAGGTTTTTCAGAAGTAAAACAGGTTAGACAACTTTTTAGAAGTGTTGACAGAGAAAAAGATATAAGGGCAATAGAAGAAGAATATAATATGCCTATTGAAAAAATTAAGGATTATATAAGAAAAGTTAAAAATAATGAAATGATTTTAAGATCAAAAGAATATAGATATAATAATACGATTGATGAATTAAAAAGCGCAGGTAATGAAGTTGCTAAAGGATTATTTATGGTGAAAAACGCTAAAGATAAATTAGTAAAAGCTAATTTACGTTTAGTTGTTTCCATTGCTAAAAAATATACAAACAGGGGAATGCATTTTTTTGATTTAATTCAGGAAGGCAACATTGGTTTAATTAAAGCAGTTGATAAATTTGAATATAGAAAAGGTTATAAATTTTCTACATATGCAACATGGTGGATAAGACAGGCTATTACACGTTCTATCAGCGATCAGGCAAGAACTATTAGAGTGCCGGTTCATATGATTGAACAGATAAATAAAGTTCTTAAAGAAACTCGTCAGTTGATGCAGAGATTAGGACGTGAACCAACAGATGAAGAGATTGCTTTAGAATTAGATTGGTCTTTAACTAAGGTAAAGGCTGTTAAAAATGTATCACGTGAACCAGTGAGTTTAGAAGCTCCAATTGGTGAAGAAGATGACAGTATTTTAGGTGAGTTTATTGAAGATAAAGGATTTGAAAATCCTGCAAGCTTTGCAACTTTTCGAGATTTACAGGAACAATTAACTGAAGTAATCAGGACTCTTACAAAAAAAGAGCAAGATGTATTAAAAATGAGGTATGGTCTTGAAGATGGTTATTCTTTAACTTTAGAGCAAGTTGGTTATATATTTAATGTAACTAGAGAAAGAATAAGACAAATTGAAGCAAAAGCTTTAAGGAAATTAAGACATCCGGTTAGATTAAGAAAGTTAAAAGATCATCTAGGAGAGTAATTTAAGGGAGTTATTATGGATATAAAGAAGAATTACGAAAATTTAATTGATTTACAAAAAATATTAACTAAAAGATTTAAACTTGAAGAAAAAACAAGAGAATTACCAAAAATGCTTTCATCAAGAATGGAAGTTTTAAATAGATTAAAAAAATCTTATTTATCAAAGCATGAACAATTTAAAAAATTAGAAGAAAATATTTTTTCTCACCAGAGATTAATGGGAGAATTATCTTTACAGCAGAAAAAATTAACAGAAAAAATTAAAATTGTAAGCACTCAAAGAGAGTATGAAAGTTTGGATACTGAAATTGTGACAGCAAAGAAAAAGGAAGAAGAATATCGTTTTAATCTTTTACAAGATCAAAGAGTAATCGATGATTTAAGAAGCGCTTTAGAAAAAGATGAAATATCAATTAAACAACAAGAAGACGATATTGTTAAAGAAGAGGAAAGAATTAATAATGAATTGCAAAAAATAAATAAAGAACTTAACGGTTTATTAAAAAAAGAAGATGAACTTTCTTTAGGTATGGATGAAAATATTAAATATAAATTTGAAAGAATTGTAAGGAATAAAGATGATGTCGGTATTGTTAGTGTATCAAGCGGTCATTGTAATGGATGCTATTTAACAATTCCCGCTGAGTTTATAAATAAAATAAGAGAAAGTAAAGAAATTCAATTTTGCCCGAATTGTTCAAGAATATTATACTATGATGAAAAACCGGATAATATTTTTCAGTTAGATGATGGACTTGAAGAAGATGATAGTGAATTTTTTAATGGAGAAGCATGACTAATAATTCAGAAATAATTTATAAATTGTTTGTTGACGGCGGTGCAAGAGGAAATCCAGGCGAATCAGGTATTGGAGTAGTAATTGAATCTAAAGGTTATAAAAATGGATTTTATTTTTATACAGGGATTTCAACCAATAATGAAGCTGAGTATAATGCATTAATTAAAGCATTAAAAATTGCAGTATCAAAAGGTTTGAAAAAGGTAATTGTATATAGTGATTCTGAATTAATATGTAATCAAATTAATGGCTCGTATAAAGTAAAAAGCGATACTTTAAAAGTTTTATATAAACAAGCTAAAAATCTAATAGATAAATTTAATAATTTTTCTATAAACCATATTCCAAGAACCAAAAATAAAGAAGCTGATAAATTAGCTAATATTGCTATGGATTCAAAAAAGAATGGAGAGATAGAATTTACGGTCGCCCAGTACTAAATAAAATAATTAATTAGATTAATTGTTTTATTTAGTACTGGGAGGAAAGTCTGGGCTCTACAGGACAAGATGCCAGAGAGAGTCTGGGGAGATATAAAGATTTGCCACAGAGTCACAGAGAACACAGAGAAGAATTATAATTGTATTGATAAATTACTCTGTGAACTCAGTGTCTCTGTGGCAGAAAATATGTCTTACGGATAGTGCAGCAGAAAATACACCGCCTTGCTCTTTGTTTATTGTTATTATATTTATAATTTTAAAAATAATCAAAGAGCAGGGTAAGGGTGAAAAGGCGAGGTAAGAGCTCACCGCATGAATGGCAACATTTATGGCAGTGTAAACCCCAT
>CAZYID010000207.1:0-6024 GCA_964646595.1 uncultured Spirochaetales bacterium
TTTCAACTCGTTGCAATGCCTCTTTACTTTCAGAAGGATCAAATAGGTCTGATTCTTTTCGGCGATGGGCCGGATGAAGGAGTAATTTACGAGCTGCTTCGGGGGCAGATATCGAGTGCCATAAAAGGCGCTATACTAGTCGGTCAGCTCAAGGAGAGGGCTGATTTCTTATCAAAGGGAATCGAGAACTTAACACTCAGCCTCAGGGGAATGATAGAAAGCTCGGAAGCGATCGAGAACAACATGGAAGAACAATCTTCTTCAGTCCAGGAACAAGCTGGTTCAATAGAAGAGATGTTCCAAAATATCAAACATATAGTTGAAATGACCGCAAACTCCAACTCTCTTAGCGAGGAGTTCAACACGGCAGCCAGCATGGGCCAGAGCTCCGTCCAGGAATCGGTCAGATCCATTAACACGGTAGCCGAACACTCAAAAAAAATCAATGAAGTGCTATCCATCATAAAACAAATCGCTGATCAGACTAATATACTGGCGATGAATGCTGCTATTGAGGCGGCTCATGCAGGTAATTCTGGTAAGGGGTTTTCTGTAGTTGCAGAAGAGGTGGGGCGTCTTGCAGATAGCACCGACGAAAATGTGCTGGACATACAGTCTTTTTTAGAACAGATATTAGATGGTATAGAAACTTCAGCCTCACGTAATAAAGATGCCGGCATAAGACTTGAAGCAATCATGCAATATGCAGAGAAAAATGTCAATATAACAAACCAGCTGCAATCCTCCATGACAGAACAAGAATCAGGAGCATCCGAGATGCTCAAGGCAACACATGAACTCTTGAGAATCACTGAAGTAGTTAATAACAATATCAAATCCCAAAAAGATGCAATAGTTAAATTCAGTAAATCATTACAGGATCTCAAAACCATATCGAGCCGCGGGTATTGACATTTAGTTTAAATATTAGGATTTGTGTCGGGGAATAGACTTGATTTTTATCTCACTATTTTCAGTTTACATACAATAAAATAATAGGTGACAAATTTATATTTAGCACCTCACCACTTCATAATTTCAATGGCAGGATACTATGTCAGTATAATTTATCCTGATCAAATAGATGCCTTTTTCATTTAATCAGGTTGAACTTCATTATATATCAATATATATCAATTAATTTTCCTAAAATAGATTTTGAAAACCCGGGATAAGAACTGTCAAAATTTAAATGAACAGTTTTAGAAAAATCCATTTCTTTAGTACACTGAACAACTTCAGGATAAACCGATATTACTGCGCCGGTTTTTACAAAAACCGGTATTCTATCCAAAGGACTGATTATATTTTTAATCCATACTCCGCCTTTTATTATTTCTCCTGTCCAAAAATCTGTCCAGCTCCCTTCAGGAAGATAAACATCACGAATACCTTCAGAATTCATCACCGGTGCAATCAAAAATGCATCGCCAAAATAATACTCATCGTCAATCATCCAGCATACAGGATCATCATGATGATGAAAGATCAACGCGCGTAGCAGAGGAAATCCATTTTTTATGATTTTAGATCCTTCATCTTTTAAATAAGGAATTAAGGCATAACGCAGATTCAACCATTTTCGAACAATATCTGAAATTTCAGGATATTCATAAGGTTCTCTTTCATTCGATCCATGATAACGGAGATGAGAAGTAAAAACTCCTACCTGTGTCCATCTGACATAAACATCATTATCCGGATGGCTGTTCATAAAACTTGGGACTCCATGAAATCCAGGAACATCATGACTCCAGAATGCAAATCCTGAAATTCCAATATGCAGACCACCTCTGATTGAGGCGGACAAACCATCCCATGAAGAAGCACAATCGCCTCCCCAATGAATCGGATAACGTTGACAACCTGTCCATCCAGCTCTTGCCCATATCATTGTTTCTTCTTTACCTTTTACTTTTTCAGTAATTTCATAAGCTGCTTTTTGATAAAGTAGTCCATATATGTTATGAAGTTTTCGATAAGGTAGATTTTGATAATCCACATCCTCTTCAATTGCTTCGCCAAAATCTGTTTTAATTACTGCAGCTCCCATTTTAAGAAGTCTTTCCAATAGTCCTTGATACCATTTAACTGCTTCTGGATTAGTAAAATCAATAAAACCATTAAATTCTACATCACTAAAGTTGGATCCAAGTGATGATCCTTTACTTTTTGGTGCAATATATCTATTTTCAGTTGCAGTTTTGTAATGCAGTGTATCTTTACCTATACAAGGAAGCTGCCACAAACTTATTTTAATTCCTTTATCTTCCATTTCTTTTAAATATTTTTCAGGTTCCGGAAAATTTTCTGCGCTAAATTCCCATTCACACTTCCAGTTTGTCTTAAACCAACCTGAGTCAAGATGAATGACATCTAACGGGAATTTCCCTTCTCTCATTTTTCTAGCAACTTCCCGTGTTTCATCAGCCGTAAAATAAGTCATTTTGGCCATCCATACACCATAAGACCAAATTGGAACAGGTCTGGGGAATCCTGTAATCCTGCGGTAATTATGTACAATTTTATCAACAGTCCCTCCACCTATAAAAAAGAGATCAAGAACATCGTCTTCAATTAATCCCTGAACAGCGCGTGTGGATATATCGGCAAGTGATAGTCGGATATGAGTCGATGTCATCATTAATAAACCATATCCCCTGCTTGAAACATAAAATGGTACATTTTTATAAGCCCGGCGGTTATTAACTCCAAGACCATCTGTGTTTTCCAATAGAAGTGTCTTTCCTGCCAGATTTATCCCAGTAAAACGCTCACCGGTACCTGCAAATTTTTCATTATGCTCAGCATGGAGTGAAAACATACAGCGGTTAGGAATTCCATTTTTTTCTATATACCCGGTGCTAAAAGACTCAGGCTGAGTTGGAAAAAAATTATCATAAGGCATAAACGGGATACCAACCTTACCGTCAGGATAAACAACAGCATCAAAGGATCCCTGAGGATCAGGCTGAAGATCGCTCCAGTAATGAGTAGGCTTGTCCTTTGTAATAATTTTCATCCTTAAAACGCTGTTTTCATCAAGTATATTCCAGCCTTCATCAGTTTTAACAGAACGGAGCTTGTCCTCTTTCATGGAATTATCCCACTCAAGCATCGGATTATCTTCATCTTTCATCATCTCTTTTCCAAAAAGAGCAGTTATACGAATTATATTATTTCCGTAACTACGAACTTTAAAATCATACTCTTTTTTATCGATTTCTGTATCATGGACTAAAAAAAGATTTTTCATCTTTTGAGCTTGAAAAGGAATCCGGATTACTACATATCCATTTTCATCACGGACAGAGAGAGGCTTTCCTGCACGCCATATAACTTCATCTTTTGCAGATAAAGAATCCTGATCTAACATATCAAAAACGAAACGATTTGCCTGTTTCATATAAATTTGTACTCCTGTATCATTTTATTTATAATATAATTACATTTAGCCTTTCACACTGCCTGCAAAAGCCCCCATAGATATATATTTTTGGAAGAATAAAAAAAGAACTAAAGGCACAAAACATGCAATCATTACAGCTGCTGTTAATCTGGTATCGTCAAGACCGTATTGTCCCTGCATCATTCCAATACCCAGCGTTATTGTACGCATAGCTGCTTTTTGCAGAAGTAGAAGAGAAAATATAAGCTCATTCCACATAGACTGAAAACCTATGATAAAAACAATACCGACCATAGGCATTGAGATAGGAACCATGAGAGAGGAAAGAATTTTAAATGTGCCGGCGCCATCTATCCTGGCGGACTCTATAATTTCGTACGGAACAGTAGAATAATAAGTCGACATAATATACGTACCAAACGGAGCAAAATATGCAATCCATACAAGAATTAATCCAAAATAATTATTGATCAGATGCAGCCTGCGACAAATCTGAAATATCTGAACAGAAAGAAGCACCTGGGGAAAGATCATTAAAAAAAGCATTGTCAAAAATAATGGAAGACGGAATGGAAAGCGCAGCCTTCCGAATGCAAAGCCTGCCGTTATACAGACAAAAAGATATCCCACTATTGCCATCGGCATAATTATGAAGTTATTTATAAAATATTTCAGCATTTTACCCTGAATAAGGGCATATTTATAATTTTCAATCGTCAACAAATTAGGCCAAAATAGTTTATTATCCACATATTCTCTTGAAGTTTTGAGACTCGTTAGCAGTATATGATAGATAGGATAAAGTGCAATAAAAGCAAATATTATCAAAATTATATACATAATTAACTTATAAAAAATTTTACTAAAAATGTAAGTATTTACCTTATTCATTCATATTGCTCCTTAATAATTTAATTTGAGCTATAGCAATTATTGAACATAAAATAAAAAGCACAACAGCCCATGCACTCGCATATCCTGTCTTAAAGCCAATAAAACTTGTATTGTATATTCCATATTCGAGTGTAAAAGTTCCGAATCCGGGGCCTCCTTGAGTAAAAGTAAATATAAAAGGAAAAGCTCTTGCAAATAGTTCAATAAAAGAAAGAACTACAAAAAACTCAATAGAAAATCTAATAGAAGGAACAGTGACATTCCAGAAGATTCTCCACCATCCTGCTCCATCAATTTTTGCTGCATCATAAAGATTTTCATCAATACCGCTCATAGAAGCCAAGAAATAGATACAGCCAAACCCCATTTTTATCCAGGTAACAAAAACAATTCCAACAGAAAATAAAGCCGTATTGGATTTGATAAGCCAATCACGGGCTAAATAACTCAGTCCAAAAAAATTAAGAGTAGAGTTAAGCGGGCCAGTATTTCTTAGAATTATATTAAATATTAATCCTATAATTACATAACCTAAAATATTGGGTAAATAAATAATCGCCCTGAAAAAAGCCCAACCTTTTAAACCTGTCCTCAATATTGCGGAAAGAATCAAGGGCGCCATTACCCCAAATGGAATAAATAAAATTAATATTGCCGTATTTTTAATTGATACCCAGAAAATTTCATCCTTAATCATGGTCCGATAATTTTCAAATCCAATGAATTTTAAAGAGCCCATGCCCTTCCATTTTGTGAAACTATAAATAAAATTAGACATAACCGGGTATAAAATAAAAATAAACAATAACAGCATCAATGGCAGAATAAGAATATATGAATCTATTGCCTCACTGTTAAGCTTATTAGTCGTTAACTTCACGATTTTCTCCGAAAAAAAATTTCCGGACATCCTGAGGGGACGTTCTTCAAGAGATCCGGATTTTTTAAAAAAATATTACTTACTTATTTTTCGCATTTTCCAGTGTTTTCTGGAATGTTGCAATGAATTTATCCTTTGTAATTTCCTTAGATACAAAATATTGAGTTAAATATCTTTCAATATTCGTGTTGGCATCTTCATTAGTAAGCAATGTGTTGAAATCAGATGCAAAAGTCTGTTTCAAGATTTGACTTACTAAAGGATATCCGAGTTTATTAATATCTAATTTTTTATTTGGAGATAAAGCGCCTGTCATTCCCATCCAGATAGCATTTCCTTCTCCTCTGGCATAACCTTCAATAACTTTAGCAGCAGCATCTTTGTTCTTTGACCAATCCATAACGGCATAACCGATACCGCATGGCTGAAGAACCTGGATATTTTTATTTTTAGCTTCAGAAAAATTAATCGTTGGGAAGTACCCTATATTATCCTTACCTAAAGCATCGCAGAAGTCTTTCCAATGACCAATATCAGACACCAAACCGATAAACATAGCGCCTTTACCTGCTTTGTAATTATTGATTGCATCTACAAAGTAAGGAACTGACGTATCTGCCTTTGCATTTATGTACCCTTTATCAAATAATTCTTTTACTATATCAATAGCTTTAGCAAATGCTGCATTTCCTTCAAAATTTTGTTTTCCTGTTACAAGGTCTTTAACATCTTTTCCGTAAATATTAGCTACAAAAGTTCTGATTAAAAAGTCGAGAGAATAAGGATTTTGCTGAAGACCTGTAGTAATAGGTGTTATACCTGCTTTTTTTAATTTTTCACA
>CAZYID010000208.1:0-6023 GCA_964646595.1 uncultured Spirochaetales bacterium
GGGGAGGCAAATGGTATCACTATGATACAATGCACTTTGAATACAGACCTGAGTTATTGACTAATAAGAAATAATCTATTTTTTTATTTTTAAAAAAGGGATTTTCTTTATGAAAATTAAAAAAATAATAATTATTTCAATTATAATAAATGACAATAATAATATTCACTTTTTTAAAAGAGAAGGATTAAATTGTTTTTATCTTGGAGGAATAGAATGCTATAAAAAATATTAAAAATTAAAATAATAAATCAACATGGATATTTGCTTATTAATGAAAACAACAATAATAATCTCTACGAAATTAATTTACAAAAAACAATAGATTGTTGTATAAAATTACCTCTTTTTAAAAACAACATTCATGCTCTTGAAACTTATAATAATAATATTTTTTATTTTAATGGAAGCAATAAAAATACTCTTTATATGATAAATCCACAAAAAAAAATTCAAATATAATTTATACTTTTGATTCTAAAGATAATAAATTATTAACAATTAATGATAAAAAATTAATTATTACTAATGAAAATGAAGATTCATTTTATCAATATGAAAACAATAATATGATAAAAAAAACTTTGCTAAACGACAATCCTTCAGTTAAATTTCTATACATTAATTCATTTAAAGAAAACGATAATTATATTTATTCATATAAAAATACCGGCTGGGCAGGATACTTATCTATTTATAAAAGGCTTGATGATTAATTTTTCCTGGTTTTTATAGCATTGACACCTAAATATTTTTTATGTATATTCATTTCATTACGGGATGGTGGTGGAATTGGTAGACACGCTAGCTTGAGGGGCTAGTAGGGTAACACCTGTGAGGGTTCAAGTCCCTTCTGTCCCAAAAAAAGCTAACTTGTTATTATACAAGTTAGCTTTTTTTATTAACAATGGGACTTGAAGCCCATGAACGGTTAGAAAAAAATCCATAACATGGAGTTTTTTCTAAGAAACAAACACGATGTTTGTTTCAGTGAATGGGAGCGGCCTGAAAGGAGTTGTCAGGATGACAACGACTGAAAGGCAAATCTATTTAATTTTATTTTATCAGGGAAAATATGCGTTAGTAAAATTGCTTTTCTTGATATCTGTGCGGCTTTTAGTTTATATCTGACAAATAGAATTAAAAATTTATAATTAATAAAAAGTAAATAGATAAAATACATATTTAATAAGTTCCGTCCATTAAACATTAAATTTACTCCTTTCAGCATTATTTTTGCTCCTTTTAATAAATTTTTTAGTAAAATACTAAAAAAAATTATATATTATATATTATATTACAAATAAAAAGGAGTTTAAAATGGCTGACAAACAGATTAATTATCCTGCTGATCTTATAATTGACTATCAGGAAAAACACAGTAGAATTACAACTATATTCAGGGGAATTTTAGCGATTCCAATTATCATTGTATTAGCATTATTAGTTGGATCATACACCAGTAAAGAATCATCATGTATGACAATTGGTTTTATTGTACTACCAACATTGCTAATGATTTTATTTAGAATGAAATATCCTAAATGGTGGTTTAATTTTAATCTGGAATTAATTAAATTTTGTGCGCGTGTTAATGCATATCTTCTTTTAATGCGTGATGAATATCCATCTACTGATGAAGAACAGGCAGTTAAAATTAAAATTGATTATCCTGATGTTAATAAAGATTTGAATAGATGGCTACCTTTAGTAAAATGGATTTTGGCAATTCCTCATTATGTAGTGCTTGCTTTTTTATTCATTGGACTATTAGTTTTAACAATTTTAGCATGGTTTGCTATTATTTTTACTGGTAAATATCCAAAATCTTTTTTTGAATATAATATCGGCGTTTTGAGATGGGGTTTAAGAGTTGAGTGTTACAGTTTATTATTGACAACTGATAAATATCCGCCTTTTTCTTTAAAATAATAGAGTGAAATTAGAGTTTTTAATTTTATTTTATTTCTCACTTTTACTTTTTCTATCTTTCTATTGAAAACTCTACATTTAGCCTAATATTATTTATAAAAATAATTTTAAAAAAGCTGCTTTCATATAAGCAGCTTTTTCTTTATTGGATTAATCTATAATTTATCAGTTATAATATTTATTTTCTTTGAAAGATCATTTAATCTAAACTCAATTGAATTTAATATCCAAAATTGAAAATGATCTACCTTTGCTTGTTAATGAATCATTCAAATTATTTTTAGTGAAACTAACAATAATCCAATAGATATGAAAAATGTTTTTGGTAAAGGAATATATCCATTAAAAATATAAATTAAAGTATCAATTATAAATAATATTATAACTGTTATAATAAATATAATATTAACTAATTTATCATACGCTGAGTATTTATTTCCCCCGATTTGTCCTTCTAAATTTCTAATCTTTTCTTTCTCTTTTTTAATATTGTTTTAATTCTTTTTGAAGAGCTTTTACACTAATATTATCTATAAAAAAACCTTTTATAAAATTACAATCAAAGACAACCGTTTTTAACGTTAATAACAAATTGAAAAAAATCAATAAAAAGAAGCAGCATTTATTGCACTTTTTTTATTTGGCACCCTTACTTATTAAGTAGTCTACTAGTTCTTTTTTTTTACTTGAAAAAGCCATTGATAGTGCTGATCTGCCAAATTTATCTTTTACGTTTATATCAGCACCCTTTTCTATTAAATATTTTACTATATCCAAAAATCCATTTCCGCATGCCCATAATAAAGCTGTTTGGTTGTACATATCAATTATATTAACATTCGCGTCATTTTCAATTAGATATTTAACAACTTCAAATTTCCCTGATAAACAAGCAGGCATTAAGGCTGTTTGTCCATATTCATTTTTTACATCTATATCAAGACCTTTTTCAATTAAAAATTTTACTGCGTCTAGTTGTCCATTTTCAGCAGCTTTAATAAAAGCGATTTTAACTTCTTCAGATTTGATGTTAAACTCAGCTCCTTTTTCTAATAAATATTCAAAAATATTTGAGTGCCCTTCTGAAAAAGCCGTCATAATTGCGGATTCGCCTACCTTGTCTTTTATTGTAAAATCAGCACCATGATCGATTAAATAAACAACAACAGAAAAATAGCCCTTAAAACATGCCCACATTAAAGCAGTATATCCTAAGTCATCCTGTAAATTTATTATGGCTCCATTTTCTATCAAATAACTGATAATTGGCAGAGAACCCTTTTCACAAGCATTCATTAGAGCTGTTGTTCCATAATTGTCTTTTACATTTACATCTGCTCCATTTTCTACCAGGCTTTTTACTGAATCAAATCGTCCCAATAGCGATGCCCACATTAAAGAAGTATTTCCATATCTGTCCTCTGCATTAACATCAGCTCCTTTTTTTAATAAATATCTAATTATCTCCAGGTAACCCTCTGTTGAAGCAGATATTAATACAGTTTCGCCAAAACTGTTTTTTGAATTAATATCTGCACCCTCATTTATAAGTTTAATTACAAGATTAATATTATTTCCCCTGACCGCTTTATGTAAATCATTATCATTGCTGTTTAAATTGATAGTAATGTAAACTAAAATTATAAATAAGATAATTATCGTTTTATTCATTCTGATTAAATCCTTTCTAACATGACACAAAAAATAATTAATAATGAGTCAGAAAAGATATTCTGACTCTATATATATTATATAATTTTGAAATGTTTAAGGCAAGGTAGATAAAACCTTCCATTCACCTTTCTCTAAAATCACGGTTATTGGAAAAGGATCTCTTTCATTTTTCCTGTCTACAACTCTTTGGAAGTAGTATCGTCTCTTATCTTTTGTAGATTTATCTTTATCTTCTCTTACATAAAAATAAGTTTTGTTATTTGATGAAGAAAAAGTTTTCCACCAGGAATCAACCTGGCTTTTTGTATACTTTCTATCTGAAGAAAAAAGCTCATCGCTTAATAAATCGAGCCATACTTTATAATTTTTCTCAATACTGCCTATATGAAAATATAGCTTTGCAACTGTTAAAGGATCTAGCCCCTTAGGTATTGATTTTAGGTTTTGCGGTATACCTTTAGATGATTTTTGTTCTTTATTTTTCATTTCGGCATCTACTAATTCTTTACCAACCAATTTTGCTTTACCGTTTTCAATTAATATACACACCTGGCCTGATTTTCTAATTGCTCTAATATCCATTAAAACTACATTTCCCCACCAGGTATACGCATCTTCAACAACTCCTAAAATCTCATAATCTCCTGTTAAACTCCCAAAAATATAAGTAAGCTCTGTAATAATATCTCTAATCTCATTGTTATATCTGACTACATAATAATCTAATGAATTTTTCTCCCCATAGTAATAATATCTTTTATTATATTTATCAGTAATCGTATTATGAAAGTTCACTTTTGGAAATTTCATTAATTTCCCTTCATAATCTTTAAAACTTCTAACTATATTGCTTGATTTTGTCAGATCTGCATATTTTCCTTCATTTTTATATTTATTAATTAATGATTCCCATGCTTTATCTCCAAGTTCACCGATTTTCTTTTTATTATCAGAGTAAATAAAACCCTGGACAATAAAAATCATGCATAGAATAATTAAAAAAAACTTACGCATTCTTTTCTCCTTTTACAAATATAATTTTAATTTCTATATAAATTTTTTTTTATATATTTCATTATTATAGACAAATAACATCACTTTTTGTTGCAGAAATATTATTTTATTATCTATACAAACGCATGAAAGAGGAATTTGTTGCAAAATATTTTTTTTTTATATAATTTTAGGAATTATATTTATTATTAGTATTAAATTAAAAATAAAAATCCCCATTTTTTTCTTTTTAAATTCTTTCAGAATTTTTTTGTAAATATATCAAAATTCAATCCCCTAATGATCATTAAAACACCAAGCAAAATAATTATAATTCTTTTTTACTTTAAATTGTTAATATTAATTTTTTTTATTTCAACATTATCTATATATATCTTACATTTTTCATAATCAAAAACAAAAAGTAATCTGCCATTATTATCAGTTTTATTATTCATTTTAAATGTAAACTCGTAATTTTTCATATTCTTTATTAATCTAAAATTTCTCTCATGATAAACAATCCAATCTCTATGCATTTGCTGTATTGCTACTCTAATATCTTTAAGAGAAGAGGCTTTTGCTTGAAATTTTACTTTATAAGTTGAACCTTTAGTAAACTGGAGAGAATCTTGATAAAAATCAATATGTGAATTTATAACATTTTTTGTTATATCGATAAGTGCTACTCCATTGACAACAGAGTAGTTAAGATATGCTGCATGATCTGACCATGATCTCCAATAATATTCATTTGAAAAATTTCCGTTTTTTATAAGATTATCTACTTGATCTTCCTTTTCTACCAAATTACTATAATTTTTTTCTAAATCTTTAGGAATCTCAGCAAGAAATTTTTCCTTTTCTTTAATTATAATTTTTTCTTCTTCAATATTTGCTATTTCTTCTTTAAAATTTTTACTTGCAACTTCGATTTTCTTAACAATTAATTCTTTTGTTTGATTATAAAAAAAAACATTTATTAATTTATCTTTATAGGCTTTATCTAATACTTCCAGAACAATATTGTACACCTCTTCGTTTTGTCCTTTACTAACAAATTCTTTAATTTCATCAGAACTTTTTAATCTATCATAAAAACTTACAGAAACATTTCTTTCAAGGTCATCACCTTTTATTTTATTATTTATTTTATCTTCTTTATTTTTTATCTCCACTTTTTTTAAAAATAACTCCTTGGCAATTGCTATCTCTTGATCTTCAACAAACTCTTCAAATAACATATCAATTAAATTTGAATCAATCTCTTCGCTTTTAATTTGTTCTTTATCTTCAACGCCTTTATCACTGCTTTTTATTCTCTCTTTCATTTTTATAATAATATCTTTTTGTCCTCCTCTATCTTTTTCGGGTAGTAATATCTTTTTAAGGATTTGTTTTGCCTCATCTTTTCTATTAAGTGA
>CAZYID010000209.1:0-5946 GCA_964646595.1 uncultured Spirochaetales bacterium
ATGTAAAATCAATATGCTTTTGGTTAAGTATATATACCTAACACAAACACACCACAACAACATATAAATAATAAGATAACTGATAACTCTCTATATCACAATAATCAAAGAATATAATATAAAAAGGAAAAGGGTCAATAAAATGATGAATTAGGAAATTGAATACAATTTTATTTTAGTATAATATAAAGTATGTATAAAGGAGATATAATAGAATTAAATAAAACAAATTGAAATTAAATCTTTTGTACATAAAATTTCTAAAAAATTTGGGGAGTAAGGAAATGTTGCATTTAATCATTTTGAAAAAGAAACTGCGCCTTTAGAAGAAAATGCAAAATGAAAAAAAATACAATAGCATAAGAATAATTAAAATTAGAATCTATATGTTTAACTAGGAGGTATTTTATGACTTTATGGGAAAAAATTAAAGATGGTTTTGGTGCAGGCGTTGAAACCGTATCTGTAAAAACAGAAGAATTAACAAATTTAGCTAAGTTGAATTATAAAAAGTTTAAATTAACCAATGAATTAAAAACAGAAATTAATAAACTGGGAATCTTGACGTATGAACTCTACCTTGGAAAAAAAGAAAATGATCTATTAAAAGAAAGTGAACCTATAATCAAAAAGATAAAAGAACTTGAAATTGACATTAATGAATTAAATAATAAAATTAAAATTGTTAGTGATCAGGGTACAGTTGAAAAAGAAAATCTTTTTGAGCTTAAAAAAGATCTTCAATTAGGTGATGGAGTTATAGAACAAGTTATTATAAACAGTGAATCAAAAATTGTCGGAAAAAAATTAAAAGAAATAAAATTGCCAAATAATGTATTAATTGGGGCTATTGTAAGAAATGAAAAAGTAATTATTCCTAGTGGTGATACAGAAATAATGAAAGAAGATAAATTGACTTTGCTTGGTGAAAAGGAAGAAGTTAGTGAAGCATTACTTTTAATAAAATGAAAATGATAAACATTGGTTTTTTATTAATAAGGAGGAATATTTAATGTCAAAATTGGGAGATAAAGTAAAAATAATTACAGAAATTGGTGTAAAAAAATTAAATGAAGGTATAAATATACTTGGAGAAAAAACCAAGGACGCATTTAATATGGGGCAATTTAAAATTAAACATCATCAGTTAAAACAAAACCTAAATAATTTATTTAATGATTTAGGGGGGAAAGTTTATGAATTATTAAATAATGGAAAAGAAATATTTACTGATAAAACAATAATAGAAATTTTTAATTCAGTGAAAGAGTTAAAAAAAGAAATATTAGAAATAGAAAAAAAAGAATCTAAAAGTGAAAAATGAATTTTTTCTATTAAAAGTTATTATATTAATTGAGATTGTTTTATATTTTTTTTGTACTTATATATTATTTGCTTTTTGATTAAACAAAAAACGAAATAATACTTAATTAATAAATTTTAAAGGAGAACATTTTATGAATTACAAAGTTATTAAAAATTTATTGAAATTAAGTTCATTGTTAATGATTTTAATTTCGTGTGCAACTATACAGGAGGTTCCGCCGGATGTTAAGTATCAGCAAAACTATCTTGTGATAAGTCCAAATAAAGACGGCATACAGGAAGAGCTTGTACTAAAGGCTAACTTTAAAACAGTAAATTTTATTAAATACTGGGAGATGCAGATATTAAACGATAAAAAAGAAATCATTTATAAAAAGAACAGCGGAGATAAACTTGAAGATTTACAAAAGAAACTTTTCTTAAAAAAAGAGAATATAGAATTGCCGAATGAATACACATGGAACGGAAAAGGTTCAAACGGAAAGACCATGCCGGACGGTAAGTATTATATTAAATTTATTGTGATGGACAATAAAAAAAATGTTGAAAATACTGAAACTGAGAAATTAGGAGTTGTTTATATTGATACAAAGGCGCCGATAGCAGACGTTAATATAGACAATAAAATATTTTCGCCAAACGGCGACGGCAATAAAGACCAGATTAACATAGCTTTAAGTATAACGCCTGATAATCTTGAGCAAACCTATAATGAACTAAAAGGCACAGAATGGTATATTGATATTTTGAATAATCAGGAAGAGGCAATAAATCAGATAAAATACAACGACACTGATGGTTATAAAAACGGTTTTATCTGGGACGGCAAAGCCAGCAAAGGCGCATTAGTTAATGACGGGTTTTATTCGCTAAAAATATATGCTACTGACAAAGGCGGCAATTACTTTGAAGAATCCATATCAAACATCAAGGTTGACACCAAGGTAGATCCTGTTGAGATAACTGTACTTGATGGAGTATTCTCACCAAACGGAGATAAGAGCAAGGATACGATAGCCTTTAGTCTGCAGCTTCAGGATAAAACAAATATCGACAATTGGATTTTTACAGTCCTGAATAAGGCAAATAAATCTGTAAAGTCGATTAAGGGAACAAAAAATATTCCTGATTCGCTCACATGGGACGGTAAAAATGATGACGGTAAAACAGCTGATGAAGGCGGCTACTTTGGACAACTAAAAGTTACGTATGTAAACGGGAATGTCTCGAGTGCAGACTCTGAACATTTTATACTCGATATAACAGCCCCATCATCTGATGTAGCACTAGATATAGAAGTCTTTAGTCCTGACGGGAATAATTTAAAAGACAGCATAATAATTATTCAAAAACCGAACGAGGAAAAGACACAGTGGGATGCAAAAATAATTGATGAAAAAAATAATATTATTAAAAGCTATTCGTGGAAAAAAAATATCCCGACAGAGTTAAAGTGGTACGGAAAAGATCAAAATGATAACATAGTAAAAGACGGCAGTTATTATTATGTATTAAGTTGTACCGACTTGGCTGGTAATTTATATGAATCTCCCAAAAAAAAGATAACTGTAAATACCATGAAAACAGATATAATGATCGCTGTATTACTGGATACAATTAGTCCCGATGACAATGGCATTGCCGATACAGAAAGATTTAAACTAACTTCATCACAGGATACAAAAAATCCGATAACAGATTGGGAAGTTGCAATAAAAGATACAAAAGATAATATAATATTTAATGATAAAAAAAGTGGAAGTCTGTCAGAGGAATATGTCTGGATGGGTAAGGATAATGATGGAAAAACTGTTATTGATGGAGAATATAGAGCATTTTTAAGTGTAAATACATTTGATGGGATAACATCAATAAAACAGAGTAAGATTTTTAATGTGGATTTAACACCTCCGGAGATAGTTGTTAGAAAAAATCTTGAAATATTCTCACCGGATAATGACGGATTTGATGATACGATTACTTTTATTTTTACAAAGGCATATGATAAGACAGGTATTAAGAACTGGAAGCTTACTATCATAAATCCTTTTATCGATAAAGAGTTTATAAGCTTTAGCGGGGATGGTACACCATCTGCAAACATACCATGGAACGGCATAGGTAAAAATGGTAATCTTGTGGAAAGTGTTGAGGATTATCCACTCATTATTACAGCCGAGGATATGGTTGGAAATGTTTTAAACAAAACGCTTGATCCTGTATTGATAGACATACTCGTAATCAAGCTCGATGACGGCAGATATAAGATAAGGATCAGTAATATTGGATTTAAGCCTGACCGTGCCGTAATGACAGATGACAAAAAAAACGGAGAAATACTATCAAGACTTTCGAATGCATTAAAAAAATTTCCAAACCATAAGATAAGTATAGAAGGGTATGCAAACGAGTACAAGAAAGGCCTTAATGAAAATCAAGCACTTAAGCTGTCCGAACAGCGTTCTGTTATCGTATCAAATGAACTTCATAAACGTGGTATAGATAAATCAAGGATCACACTTTTAGGCAGAGGTTTTGAGAATCCAATTATACCACTGAGAGACAACATGACTGAAGATGAAAAGAAAGAGATGGCTATAAATCGAAGAGTTGAGTTTTATCTCTCTAAATAAAATATATAATTAACAAAGATAAAGTAAGGGGTATAATAATTATTCCTTACTTTATTAGTTTTGTTTATTTTAAATTAATGAAGAGATAGTTTATTTGATTTAAAGTAAAAATAAAAAAGTATTAAAAATAAGTAGTGATATTAAGATGTTATCTCAAGACAATTCTATTGTTTCATTCAGAATAAATTTTGAAGTAATAAGAACAACAAAAAAACTTTGTTTATTTCAACTGTAACAGGAGAAAGTGTTATGGAATATGAGGATTATTATAAAATATTAGGTCTTAATAAAAACGCTACAAAAGAAGAAATAAGAAAACAATACAGAAATTTTGCAAAAAAATATCATCCCGATGTGAATCCTAATGAATCAGAAGCACATAAAAAATTTGCAAAAATAAATGAAGCTCATGATGTCCTTTCTGATGATGAAAAAAGAAAAAAATATGATGCTTTAGGCAGTGAATATCAGAAATATAAAAACACCGGGAGTCAGAATGATTTTGATTGGTCCAAATATACAGGAAATAAAGATAATAATACTTATACTTATTACAGTGATGATATTAATGATTTGTTTGGTAAAGGTGAATTTTCTGATTTTTTTAAGAATCTTTTTGGCGGAGGTGGTATTTATGAAGGATTTAGCTCTAAAGATAAAAAGTATTCTTTTAAGGGAGGAGATTATCAGACAGAGCTGACATTATCCATGGAAGAAGCATACTCAGGATGTACTAAAATTATTAATATTGCTGGAAAAAATCTAAGAATTAAATTTGATGAAGGTGTTAAAGATACCCAGATAATTCGTTTAAATAGTAAGGGAGCTCCGGGAATTAATGGCGGAGCGAATGGAGATCTTTATATAAAAATTAATACAGCACTTCATCCTAATTATAAAAAAATTGGTAATGATATATTTATGGATTTATCTGTTAATATTTATAAAGCAATACTTGGCGGTGAAGTTGAGGTTAAAACTCTATCCGAAAAAATAAATTTAAAGATAAAACCTGAATCTCAGAATGGAACAACATTTAGGATAAAAGGAAAAGGATTTCCTGTTTATGGGAATAAGGGGCAATATGGAGACTTTTATATTAAAATAAATCTTAAAATACCAGAAAAAATAACAGAAAAAGAAAAAATAATATTTCAAGAACTTTCATCTATGAGAAATATTTTTAAATAAATGGAGAGATATTAAAATGTATAAGAAATACATAAGTCTTGAAGAAATAGCAAATATTTATTGTGTGGATTTAAAAACTTTTCATGAATTTATTTATTGTGGATTTTTTGAAGCTGTCACTAAAAATAATAAGGAATATATTCCAACTGAAAATCTAAACAAAATAAAAAGAGTAATTAATTTGTATAAGACACTAGGAGTAAATAAAATTGGTATCGAAATAATTTTTGAAATGAGAGAAAAAATATTTAAATTAAATGAAGAAAATAATATATTAAAGGATAAATTAAAAAAAAGCGAAGAAGACTTTTTAAATAAAAAAATTAAAAAACCTCAAAAAGAAGGTTTATTTATTGAGATTGACTTATAATTTTCATTCAATTTTTATTAAACACAATATTTATATCAAATGAGGTGTATAATAAATTTTTTTATTATGTGATCTAAAAATTTTTGAAATAGATGGTATTATTTTATCCAGTGTTTATCTTTTTTATTATTCCTTCTATTAATCAGAAAAAGAATGGAATTGTTAATACTGAAATCCAAATAGTTTCTGTCCATATTTATAATCTTTATTTTATGGAAAAAAAATATTATTGACGAATATATAAACGAGCTAGTAGTTATAAATTAATGGTATTATTAAAAGCAATAAAAAAAATGCTTTTACACAAAAAGTCATAACTCTTTGATATAAAAGCATTTGAAATTCGGGATGATCTGAATTGAACAGACGACCCCACGCCCCCCAGACGTGTGCGCTAACCAGGCTGCGCCACATCCCGAAATAATA
>CAZYID010000210.1:0-5882 GCA_964646595.1 uncultured Spirochaetales bacterium
ATACAAAACCAATTTTAAATAATGATCAATTAAATGATTCAATAAAAATTGCAACATTGGATATTAATACAAAATTATATATTGATGTTCCTGCTGCGAATATCGAATACTATTATGCAGTTTTTTTAGAAGGTCAAAAAATAAAAGAATTTAATGAAAATATAAATGTATCAATTAATCCTGTTTCAATTACATCAACTTATGAGATTTTTCCTAACTTTTCAATAGATAATTTTATACCATTACCATTACTTGCAATTAATAATGATCCAAAATCAGGAAAAATATTTTTAGATCCGCAAATATTAAAAAATCCCAAAAAAATACTTTATACCAATGATGTAAAAAAAATAATAAATAAAAACAGAGAAAAGTATATAGAAATTTACAATGATTATATGTTAAAAAATCATGAAAAATTACAACGTTTAAATTTTCATATTTTAGAAAATGAAGAAATATATGAACCAAAAGAATATTCACAAGAGTACAATTCAGCATTAAATTATATAACAAATAAAGAATATGATAAGGCGCTGCGTATTTATCAAGAAATTATTAAAGAAATTTTACCGGATGATTTACTTGAAAGAATTTCATATTATATTGGAATGATCCATTATACTAAAGGTAATTTTTATATTTCATATCTATATTTAATTTATTCATATGATAATTATAGAAAAGAAGTTTTTCCATATTTAAATTCTATTTATTTAAACATATTTTCTACTTTAGAAAGATAATTAAAATTTAATATTTAATTTATTTCATATGCTCTATGACAAGCTACTTTATGACTTTCATTCTTATTAAAATTAATAAGTAAAGGTTCTTCTTTTTTACATTTATCAATAACATAATTACATCTTGTATGAAATCTACATCCAGAAGGCGGATTACTAGGTGAAGGAACATCACCTTTTAATACAATATTATTCTTTTTTTTATATTCCGGATCAGGAACTGGAATAGAAGAAATTAATGCTTTTGTATATGGATGAATAGGATTTTTATAAATAGAATCGGCATCAGTAAACTCAATAATTTTACCTAAATACATAACTGCTATTCTATCAGAAATATGCTTAACAACAGCAAGATCATGAGCAATAAATAAATATGTTAGTTGAAGCTTTACTTGAAGTTCAAGTAAAAGATTAAGTATTTGTGATTGAATTGAAACATCTAATGCTGAAACCGGCTCATCACATACAATTAACTTAGGATTTAGAGCTAATGATCTGGCAATACCTATTCTTTGACGCTGACCACCGCTAAATTCATGTGGAAAGCGATTTATAGTATTTTCAGGTAATCCTACCTGATTTAATAGTTCTTTTATTCTATTTTTCCTATTACTAATTTTATGTATAATAAAAGGTTCTTCTAAAATAGTTCCTATTGTATGTCTTGAATTTAAAGATTCAAAAGGATCCTGAAATATTATCTGAATATTTCTTCTTACAATTTGCATTTCGTTATGATTTATTTTTAAAATATCTTTACCATCAAAAATAACACTTCCATCAGTAGGTTTATATAAATTTAATATAGTTCTTCCTAATGTTGTTTTTCCGCATCCTGACTCACCTACTAATCCTACAGTTTCACCATATTTGATATTTAAAGAAACATCATCAACAGCGTAAACATTACCAATTTTTTTCCAGAATATTCCACCATGAATTGGAAAATATTTCTTTAAATTTTTAACTTCTAATATATTTTTTTTCATTTATTTTTCTCTTTTTTATATAAATAACAGAAAGTATTATGATTTTCATTAATTATAATATTTGGAGGAAATTGTTTTTTACATATTTCCATAACATGAGGACATCTATTTTGAAATCTGCATCCAATTGGAAGTTCATTTAAACTTGGAACCATGCCTTCTATTACATTTAACTCAGTTTTTCTTTTATATTCCAGTCTTGGTATACTGGATAAAAGTCCTTGTGTGTATGGATGTTTAGGATTTTTAAATAATTCTTTTGAATTAGCTTTTTCAGCAATTTTACCTGCATACATCACAACAACTTTATCAGAAATTTGAGCAATAACACCCAGATTATGTGTAATAAAAATAATTGACATTCCTGTTTCTTTCTGGAGATCATTTATTAATTCTAATATTTGAGCTTGTATTGTAACATCTAAAGCTGTAGTTGGTTCATCTGCTATAAGAATATCAGGATTACATGCTAAAGCAATTGCAATCATAACTCGCTGTCTCATGCCTCCTGATAATTGATGAGGATATTCATTGATTCTTTTTTCAGGATCAGAAATTCCTACTTTTTTAAGTAAATTAATTGATTTTTCTTTAATATCATCTTTTGTTAAATCTTTACAGTGAAGTAAAAACATTTCTCCAATTTGTTTTTTAATTTTATAAACAGGATTTAATGCTGTCATTGGTTCCTGAAATATCATTGAAATTTTATTGCCTCTAATCTTATGCATTTCATCAGAAGTGAGTTTTATTAAATCTTTACCATTAAAGATAACTTGCCCTTTTTCAATGTTGCCAACCGGTTTAGGCAGCAATCGTAATATTGACAAAGCAGTAACACTTTTACCGCAACCGGACTCACCAACTAATCCTAGAGTTTCACCTTTTTTTAAAGTAAATGAAACATCTTCTACTGCATTTATTTTACCTGCTTCAGTATTAAATGAAGTAGTTAAATTTTTAATTTCTAATAATACATCATTATTTTTATTCAAAAATTTCACCTTTTTTAAAAAGCTTTTTTTAATATATCAAGAATAATTGATTCATTATAATCATCATATGATTTCCACATTTTTGCAAGACACATAATATTATCTTTAATTTTATTTAATTCGTTTTCTTTAATATTAACCATTGATAATTTTGTTGGAGAATTAATTTTATAAAACCATTCTTCAAGTGATGAAATTGCTTGTTCCGGAATATTTTGATTAAAAATTTTATCTGCAAAACGTTTATATCTATCAATATTTATTGATAGATTCCACTTCATCCAGGCCGGTATAACAATAGATAATCCGGCTCCATGTGCAATATTGTATAAAGCACTTAATGAATGTTCAATCAAGTGATTTGGATATCTATTACCTCCTACTCCAATTGTTGCCAATCCGCTATGAGCTAATGCTGATGCCCAGATATTTTCTGCCCATGCATCATAATCTTTATTATTTTTTAATAGTTTGTTTGTTGAATTAATTGTTGACCTGATTATACTTTCCATAATTCCATCTTGAAGTTCAGAACCATGAGATAGTGTAAAATACGGTTCAATTACATGTGATATAGTGTCAACACCACTGTATGCAATATAATCCGGAGAAATGGTAAATGATAGTTCAGGATTTATTATTGATACTTTTGGATAAGCATAATTTGTTTTCAATGAAGTTTTCATTTTATTCTCATCATGAGTTATTACAGAAATAGTATTAATAAAACTGCATGAAGCAGCCATTGTTACAATAGTAAAAATTGGAAGAGCATCTTTAACTTCTTTATCTGTATAATAATTCCAAATATCATAATCCGCTTTTGCTCCCACTGCAATTGCTTTTGATTCATCAATAACAGATCCGCCTCCAACTGCAAGAACTGCATCAACATTATTTTCTTTTGCTATTTTTATACCTGAACGTGCATGTGATAATAAAGGATTTGAAGAAACTCCACTGTGTTCTACCCAGGAAATATTTTCTTTTTTTAATAAATTAATTACTTTATCAAATAGACCGGATCTTTTTATCGAACCTTTTCCGGATAATAATAAAACTTTATTTATTCCAAAAGATTTTAACTCTTTTCCGATTAAATTTTCTTTGTTTTTACCAAATAATATTTTTGTTGGAATATTGAAATCAAAATCAATCATTATTTATCCTTGTTTTTTAAAATATCCATCATATAAGTTTTATCAATAATAGTTACCGGATCAAACTTTTTACCTTTTTTCATGGCTTTAATTGTTTCTTTGTGTAATGCCTCATCATACCAGAAAAGACCGCCGAATTCACTGTCAAAAGGATCAAATAAACCATCCTCTAAAGAATAATACATTTTTGAATTTTTTGTACTAGAAATTTCAGGAAACTTCCAATATCTCCAAAAAGCATATCTAATATATGGACGCATTAAAGTTGGAACAAATACACATAAATCATACAATTTTTGTTGAATTACTAAAGATAATTTAACTCTTTCATTTGTATCTATAGAAAAACGATATTTTTCAATTAATTTATCTAGTTCAGGATCATCTGTATTTGTTATATTATTTGTTTGAGGTTTATGCGCATTCTCAGAATGATAATGTTGCCAATATTGTGGAATTTCACCTGTAGACCAGGCACTTAATGAAATTTGATGCTTTTTTTCCATTATTTTTTTATATCTTGATGCATTATCAATTTTTTCAAGTTTTAATTCAATACCAGCTTTTAAAGCATCTTCTTTTAAAACAACTAAAATTTTATCATCACTATCAAGAGTATATGTAATTTCTACAGAAAATCGTTGATCATTTTTTTCCCATATTCCATCATTGCCTCTTTTCCAACCGGATTTCTTCATATAATATTCTACTTTATCTAAATCATATTTTCTTGCTTTTATTTGATTATTTGAATATTTTCCATAACCAACATAATGCTGATCTAATCTATAGTAATCATTACGTAATACTTTTTCTATAACTTTTTCAATATTCATTGCATGTGCAAATGCATATCTTACATTTATATCTTTAAATATTTCAAAATCTTTATTTAAGAACATTCCTTTTGCAGATTGTTTTGTATCTGTAAAGAATAATATTTTATTTGTATATCCATTCTTAAAAATATTAATATCACTTTTTTTATACCAATATTCAGGATCAATTAATGGAAAAACATCAATTTTATTCTTTTTAAAATATTCCCAGCTTAATTCTTCTGTTTTTATAACAGTAAATATTACTTTATCAACATTAAATCTATTTTTATAAAATAATAAATTTTTTGCCCACCAGTCTTTTTTTCTTTCAAATATTATATTTTTGCCTTTATTAAATTCTTTAATTTGATATGGACCTGTATTTGGAACAATAGACCAGTTATATTTTTTGACAAAGTCTTGATCTAATTTTCCATAATAATGTCTTGGAGTTGGATTAAGCCCTAAATATAAATAAAGATCAGGTAATGGTTTTGTTGCGGATATAGCAAGTGTATAATCATCATATACAATTACTTTGTTTATAAAATTTGTATAATAATCATTAAACCATGGTGCTACTATATGTTTTGATCGCATAAATTCTAAAGTATATGCAAAGTCATGAGCTGTAACTGCAACACCATCAGACCATCTTGCATCCTTATTTAATTTAAAGTACATTGTTTTATTATCTTTCCCAAATGCCCAATTAGTTGCTAAACATGGTATGATGTTTTCACTATTTGGATGCAAACTTATTAATCCATATTGATTATCTAATATATAATCTCGTGTAGAATGGTTAGAATCTGGTCCAACTATCCTAAATGTATTTGGAAAACTTAATATAAAATAACGTAATGTCCCTCCTTTTTTTGCATTAGGAGAAGCAAAAACAAGATCAGTATCATTTGTTAACCAGATAAGATCATCAGGAAGTTTTTCCTTTGATATTGGAGCTGTAAATATGTACTCTGTGTCTTCTTTTGATTGTTTAATTTCTTTTTTACATGTTAACAATAGTAATAACAATATTATTATTGTGAAATATTTTAAAGTTTTCAACTTATCTCCTTTTAAAACCATACCTGTCATGTTTATAAAACCTGACAGGTGTAAAAACATTTCATTATTTATCTTTTATAATATCCATCATATAAGTTTT
>CAZYID010000211.1:0-5872 GCA_964646595.1 uncultured Spirochaetales bacterium
TTTTGTTAATTTATATTTCTTTTTGCCTGGCTAATTCTTTTAGCTTCATTTAATGCAAGAGAAGAGAACATTTTCATTTCTTCTTTCATTGCTTTTTTTAAGCTCATTTTTTTAGAATTGTTTAAAGATTTTATAACAGAATTAATTACTTCAATTCTTCTGTTATCAGTCATTTTTTTAATTAAATTTATTGAGAACTCGAATGTTTCATTTTTTGGTACAATATAATCTGAAATACCCAATGCTAAAGCTTTTTCTGTATTTATTATTTCACCGGATAATATCATGTATAAAGATTTGCTGTATCCAATTAATTTAGGAAGTCGCAATGTTCCGTTTAATCCAGGTAATAAACCCAGATCTGTTTCAGGAAAAGCAAAAAAAGAACCTGGCGAGCAAACTCTAAAATGGGTGCTTAATGCGATTTCTAGACCTCCGCCAAAACATGCTCCATTTATTGTTGATATAGTTGGAATAAGCAAATTATTAATATAGTTTAGAACTTTTACACCTTTTGCAATACTATTTTTAAGTGTTGAATCCTGACTTTTTGCAGAATTAAATAATTTATTTTTATCTGCACCTGCTGAAAAGTTTCTTCCGCTTCCGGTAATTATTAATCCTTTAATACTATTGCATCTAGTCCATGTTTTTAGGTTATTAATATCAACAAATTCCGGATTAATAAGTAAATTTTTTGGTGGATTATTTAGGGTTAGAATACCAATATTATCTTTTATTTTCCAATCTGCTATTTTAGATTTATCCATAAATGTCCTTAATGCTAAGAAATTTTATTAATAATTTCTTCAGGCAAGTCATGCGGTATCTTTTCTTTATCAATTAATAATGTTTTTACTTTTGCCTGAGTTATCTTTAACTTTGTTTTTTCATTATATATTTTATGTAAAAATATCAAATATGGCTTTTCTTTAAATAAATCTGTTTGAATATTTAATTCATCAAAAAGTTTTGCTTCTCTTATATATTTAATATTAATCTCTGTTATTACTAAAAGCAAATTATTTTCATGGAAATATTCAGAAAGATTTAATTTTTTAAAAATTTCCCATCTAGCCTGTTCAATATAATTCAAATAAACTGCATTGTTTACATGGTTATATGAATCTAATTCATAACCTCTAACAGTTGTTAAAAACTCAAATGTCATTAAATACCTTATTTATACATATTAAAGTAAATAAAAAACAAATATATAAAAAAATATATAAAAAATCAATAAATAATATTTTATTAATTAGACTCATATTTTTGAAATTTGTTTCAATAATAACGAAGAAATTTTATTTAAATATCTATAATTAAGAAAGAATTCTTAACAGAAGAATTATTAATATTGTAAAAAAGAATTATTTTTGCTAATAAAAAGAAACAATTTTTAGAAAGAATTAATATTTTAGGGTAAAAATGAAAACTAAATTTGAAAAAATAGATAATAATATATATTTGTTAAAAGGATACATAAGTTCTAACATTTATTATTTAGATTTTAAAAAAAAGGCAATTATAGATACCGGTCATTCAAATGAATGTGAAAAAAATTATGAAATTTTTAAACAAAATGGTTTTGTGTTAGATAATATTGACTATATTATAAATACTCATTCACACGGGGATCATGTAGGTGCAAATAAATATTTAAAAAGTATTAATCCAAACATTAAAATTATTGGCTCAAAAGAAATGTATAAATTTCAGGCTTTACGAAAAGATGTTGGAGTATTAAAGGGGTCAGAAGATGATTTTGATGATTATAAAATTGATATAGAAGTAAAGGAGAGAGATCAAATTGATCTGGGAGATAAGAAGTTAATTGTCTTTGAAACTCCCGGGCACACTGATGATTCTATATGTTTTTACATGGAAGATAAAAAGTACTTATTTTCAGGTGATTTAATTTATTATAGAATTATTACACAGCTTAATTATTACAAAGATCTTTTAGAATCTTTAGAAGAACTTGTTAAAAGTTATAATAAAATAAATTACATTGATATTGATGTGATTTTCCCGGGACATGGTCCTGTTATTATGAATGTTCAGGATAATATTAAGATATGTTTAAAGAAATTGGGAAGATTTAGAAATGTGCCAGAAATGATGATAATAAATAATCTGGTACCGTCAGCAGAATATTATATTCATAAAAATAATGGATGTTCAATTGATAATTTAAAAAAATATTTTGTTGAAAATATGATGAAATTTAAACATCACGCTTTGGTGAAAAATATAAGTTTAGATGATTTTGACATTATAATTGATAAAGTGATTTCTTTAATGAAAATAATGAATTTAATAAAAGTTGAGAGTAATAGAATTTATTTAGCTAATGAGTTAAATCAATATTTTGAAGTTAGCAAATAAGCAGGTCGAATATCTGTGTTGCATTGATTTTTTAAAAAAATTAGATTCTATCAAATGTTTTTATAAATATTCTACAGCTAATGACGCGAGATCAGACCTTTCGCTTTTTGATAAAAACATATGTCCTACTATTTTTTTGTCTTTTAATCTTTCTACCATATAAGATAAACCATTAGTATTAGCATCTAAATATGGATTATCAATTTGTTCAGGATCACCTGTTAAAACTATTTTAGTTCCGGATCCAGCTCTTGAAATAATTGTTTTTATTTCATGTGGAGTAAGGTTTTGGGCTTCGTCAACTATTAAAAATTGATTTGGGATACTTCTTCCTCTAATATAAGTTAATGCTTCAATTTCAAGAATATTTGATTTAATTAAATATTCAATAGTTTCCTGAATGCTTCCCTGGGATTCTCCGTATTTTGATAATGTAAAATTTGAATTCTTTAATATAAAATCAAGATTATCAAAAATCGGCTGCATCCAGTAACTTAATTTTTCATTTTTACTTCCCGGGAGATAACCAATATCTTTTCCCATAGGAATAACAGGGCGGGCAACCAGAAGTTTTTCATATACTGGGTCATCTCCTATTGTTTTAGCAAGTCCGCTTGCAATCGCAATCAGTGTTTTTCCGGTACCGGCTTGTCCAACAAGAGTTACAAGTTTTATATTATCATTTAATAAAAGATCAAAAGAAAATTTTTGTTCTAGATTTAGAGCATGAATCCCCATAACTTTAAAATCATCTTTTAATAAATGTATTTTTTTTTGTATTGGATTATATTTACAAATTGCTGATGCACTTGTGTTTTCATTTGATTTGAGAAGAATGTATTCATTTTCATAAAATGTAAATCCTTTTAATTCTAATTCGTTTTTTTTATATAATTGATCAATTTTATCATCACTTACTAATATTTCACGCCATCCTCTGTATAAAGTTGAATATTCAACCATTTCCTTTTCATAGTCTCTAGCCTTTATGCCCAGGGCTTCAGCTTTTATTCTTGCATTAACATCTTTGGATATAAAAAAAACCATTTCTTCTTTTTGCTGCAATTTATAAGCAACTCCCAGAATTTTATTATCACTTTTTGAAATATCTAAATTTGGAATATTAATATTATTTTCTGAATCTACAAGAATTTTTAAAGTACCTCCGCTTTTAATTTTTGCGCCTTTATTTAATGCTCCTTTTTTTATGCAGGAGTCAATTTCTCTTAATACCTGTCTTGCATGCATTCCTTTTTTATCCGTATAACTTTTAAAGTTATCCAGTTCTTCAATAACAGTTAGCGGTATAATTACATTATTATCAGTAAAAGAGTAAATTGCCATTGGATTGTGAATTAATACATTTGTATCAAGAACAAAGTTTTTTATCATTTAGTGTTCCCTTTTTAAAATTTATTAATCATATAAAATTTTTACTAGGTTTAACTATATTTAAATTATAATTATTTTTATTGTTTTGTCAATATAATGAAAAGAATTTAATATTGAAGCTTGTATAAATTTTATATGATTAATAAAAATATCAGTTAAAACCAACTTCGTTAAGACAGGCGGAAAGCCTGTCCTGCCGAATTATGATTTATTTTTTTGAAAAATATTATTTTTTTTTTTGTAAAATAATGTATAATAAAAAACTATTTTAGGATGTAATTTTTTTTCTGTATTTAAGAAATCAGGAGCGTTAATGTTTAAAATAATTGGCACAGGAAGTTATTTGCCAAAAACAGTTATGACTAATAATGATATAGAAAAATTAGTAAACACAAGTGATCAATGGATTAAAGAAAGAACAGGTATATCTGAAAGAAGAATTGCTGCAAAAGGGGAATTAAATAGCGACATGGCTGCTAATGCAGCAAAAAAAGCAATAGAAAATGCAAAATTATCTGTAAAAGATATTGATTTAATTATTGCAGGTACTTCAACTGCTGATTATTCAATACCTGCACTTGCTCCTATTATTCAATATAAACTTGGGTGTGATAAAATCCCGGCTTTTGATATTAATTCTGTATGTACCAGTTTTGCTTATGCTTTTTTTACAGCATGTGGTTTATTAAATTCCGGATTTTATAAAAACTGTCTTGTTATTGGCAGCGATATTTATTCGAGAATTTTAAACTGGAATGATAGAAATACCTGCTGTATTTTTGGAGATGGAGCAGGTGCTGTTGTTATAAAAGGGGGCAAAGGTTCCAGTGGAATTTTAAGTCATATTTTTGGAGCTGATGGATCTGATTCGGAATTAATTCGTATTCCAATAGGAGGAACAAAAAATCCTATTTCTAAAAACAATAATTATAAAAAAGAAGATTATTTTTTTCAAATGGCAGGGACTGATGTTTTTGAATTTACAATTACAACGATTCCCAGGGTAGCTGTTGATTTAATTAAAAAAGCAAATTTAACAAATAACGACATTGATCTGGTTGTGTTGCATCAGGCAAATAGAAGAATAATTGAATCAGTATCTAAAAGAACAAAGATACCTATAGAAAAATTTATCATAAATATAGATAGGGTAGGTAATACTTCATCCGCATCTATTCCTATTGCACTTGATGAAGCTGTACTTTCGGGCAGGATAAAAGATAAAGATAAAATAATGATGATAGGATTTGGCGGTGGATTAAGCTGGGGCGGAGTTATTTTTGAATGGTAAGATTTTTTATTTTTATTTAAATATTGAATTTAATTTTTTTAAGTTTAATAATATTTCGTATTCTGTTTTTCTATAATCAATTAATAAGCGGTTTTTTTCAATATATCCTTTGTCAATTTTTTGATCAATTTCATGAATACCGGGGTGAACCATAATTTCCATTATTTTAAATGTTTCAGGCTTTGATAATTTTTGGATAATATTATTAGATATTTTACAACTGTATAATATACTGAAAAAATACACATCGGATTTATATTTATTAAAATAATATATTGTCTTTAAAATAATATATTTTATTATTGAGCTTGAAAAAAATAAAGAAAGATCATTTTTAATAAAAAAAGTTTTAAAAATTTTTTCATTAATTATTCTTATTCTTGGAATTTCATATTTTTTTGAAAGCTTTTTTACTACTGGAAAAATCCAGGGTATAGTATGAATATGTTTATGACTGTCAAAATGAGAAAGTTTAATATTGTTTTTAATGCAAAGTTTAATTTGATTTTCTATCTCAATTTCGATTTGTTTTTGTAGTATTTTTTTATTTTTAAAAAATCTAAGAAATAATAATCCGATAAAATTGTGTTTAAAATATCCATTATTATCTGTTAGATAATTTATTTGATTTTTTTTTGATAAAGCTTTACCGGTAGTTAAATTAATATGAAGCCCAATATTTAAGTTTTTTGCTTCTTTTTTTTTCTTTTGAACAGCATCTTGAAAATATTTCATATTAGTCATAATACTTGCATGAGTTAAATTTCCTTTTTTATATGTTTGTATAATTGCTTCATTTAC
>CAZYID010000212.1:0-5840 GCA_964646595.1 uncultured Spirochaetales bacterium
AATATCTTTAAAATTATTCACACAAGTTTCATATTTATTTAGACTTTTTTCCTTTATTAAATATTCTTTTTCTTTAGCTGAAAGTTTTTGATATGTTGTTTTATTTTCTTGATGTTTTTCAAATAAACTTTTTAAAAGGGTTAAGGTATTATTTGTTTTTTCTTTTTCTATTAATTGATCTGCTAATATGTTTGCTTGTTGTTTAAGTTTTTTTAATTCCACTTCTTTTTCGGTAATTGTTTCTTCTGATATGTCTTTAATTTGAGAAAGCATCCCGTTTAGATTTTCTATCTCTTTTTCGTTTTTTATTTTCAGGTGTATTGTTTTTCCGGAAAGTTCAAATTTTTCAAGATGAAATATTTCTTTAAGCATCTGTGTTCTTTCTGCATTACCAAGATTTAAAAAATCATTAAATTTTCCCTGTGGAATTATTATTGCCCTTCGAAAATTTTCATAACTTAATCCAATAATTTTTTCAGCGGTAGTATCTTCTAAAGGAATCCATTGATCTTTATTTTTTTTATATGCATTTCTTTCAAGCTTCTCAACTTTTTCAAAATGTTTGGCATTTCTTTTTCCATTAACAGTAAATTTATATTCATTTTGTTCTGTTCCTACGGAGAAAGTAAATTCAATAAAAAGAGAGTCTGAAGACAGGTTCATTATATTATAATTTCTATTATCTTTTATATTTAGTCTTTCTATTTCAGCGTATAATGCAAATGAGATTGCTTCAAGGATAGATGATTTACCGCAGCCAACAGGACCAAAAATGCCAAACAAATGAGCGCTTGTTAAATTTTTAAAATCAATTGTTGTTTTATTTTTATATGAATATATTCCTTGTATAGTTAAATTTAATGGTATCATTCTGATCTCTCCACTGAAAGAGTTTCTTTAAACAATGCAAGAAGACTTTCATTAGGAGTCTGCCCGTTATTTTTTTCCTTAAAGTAATCAATAAATAATTCTTCAATGCTTTTTTCCAGGTTAATGCTTTTTTTGCCGCTCAAAATCATATCTTGATTTTTAACTTCAGGGATTATCGTAACAATACCATCATGGGAATCATGAAGTTTTTTCCTGTCCGTTGATGTCAGATAATTGTCACTTACAATTGTTAATTCTATAAGTATATCAGGATTATCATTTAAAAATTTTACAGCATCAGAAATATCGTTAAACTTTTTTCTTAATAATCTACGTCCTTTATTTATTTTAATTTTTTTATATTTAGCTTTTTCACCGGGTTTAACATCAAAAACAATAACATATTTATTCTGATTTTCTTCACTCATGCTGTATGCTAATGGGCTTCCGCTGTAAGCAATAGTTGTGTTTTTATTATAAAAAATATTAGTTTTATGTAAGTGTCCAAAAGCAGCATATTGAATATTTTGAGGAATATTCTCTGCTGATATTGGTGCAACTCCGCCTAAATGTATAATTGGTTTTTCTTCTTCCGGTTCTTCAATTATTTCTCCTTCTTTTGCGGTTATATATAGATGAGAGAGTAGAATGTTTATACCTTTTTTATTGCAGTGTTTATCTGATAATTCTAACCATTTATTTTGTAGAATATTTCTTAGTTCTTCTGATTTATTATCCGTGCCCAGGTCTTTTTTTAAACGTACTTCATTTGCATATGGAGTCATTAATATGCGTAAGGGATAATCTATTTCCGGTATTTTTAATTCAACAAAACCGGGTTCAGATTTGATTAGTTCTATTCCTGACTCAATAGAGAGCTTATTTATATATACATTTGGATAGCCGGCAAAAATTATTCCACATTCTAAAGCAAGAGGGTCAGGTGCTTCAATCCTGTCAGGAGAATCATGATTACCTGCTATTGCAACAACAATTCTTTTCCCGTTATTTGTTAATTTTTTTAATGTGTGATAAAAAAGCTCTACTGCTTCAACTGCCGGATTAAATGAATCAAAAAGGTCACCTGCAATAATGACTGCATCAATTTTTTCTTTATCAGAGATTTTGCATATTTCATCTAAAACTTCTATTTGTTCATCAAGCCTTGAGAACCTTTCCAACTTTTTCCCTAAATGCCAGTCAGATGTATGTAGAATTTTCATAAACAAATTACCCTTTATTATTAGCAGTTGAGATACTTTTTTCTTTTAATTTACATGAAATAACTATGATGTTCAATAAAAATATTTAAATAAAAAGATTGACAAGCATACATTTTCGAAGTATTATATAAACATACATTTATATGTATGGGTATTTATATAAAAAGGTGTTTATATGGAAGATATGAATAAACTGCAGTATTTATTTCAAACTCTTGGAGATGCAAATAGGTTAAAGATAATTAAATTTATTGGCAAGCAAGAACGTTCTGTATCAGAGATTGTAGAAGAAACAAAATTATCGCAGCCTTTAGTTTCGCATCATCTTAGAACTCTTAGAGAAAAAGAAATTTTAGAGACAAACAGAAAGGGACCTTTTATTTATTATAAATTAAAGGATCAAAAATTATTAGATGCTCTTGGTTTGTTTTTAGATATTGCAAATTCTTTAAGTGGAATTAAAAATGACAAACCAATGTTTTGCTCTCCACCGTGGTGGAGAAATAAATGGAATGTTTAAAAATATATTATTATATGGAGGATATTTATGGGTATAAAAGATAAAATGATGGAATCAATGATGGGAAATATGTCAAAAGTCGAGAAAATGGAAATGATGGATAAAATGATGGATTCATTTTTTTCCAGCATGTCTGATGAGGATAAAAAAGAGATGATGAGTAATATGATGCCTAAGATGATGCAGAATATGATGGGAGAAAAAGGCGGTTCAATGATGGGTATGATGGGAAATATGATGGGCTCAATGATGAAAGGAAAGAAAGATGCAGGAGAGAATGGATTTAATTCTATGGATATGTGCAAAGAAATGATGTCAAACATGAGACAAAGCAGTAAAATTGCAACTCTTAGTACACCTGAAGTTCAAGGATTATTTGAAGATTGGGTAGAGCAGATTGAAAACGAAATAATTGAATTTATTAAAGATAAAAAATTTTATGATGTTGAAGAAATTGCAAAAAATTTTAAGATTTCTAAAGAGAGTGCGTATTATTTTTTAACAAGATTAGCTCAAAAAGGAAAAATAAATATAAAAGTAGAAAAATAATTATTTAAAGACCTGACAGGTTTTCAAACCCTGTCAGGTATAATAATCAAAGTCATGTCAGGTTATTTATTATTTTTTTAATATTTTCCAAATTTTAGGAAACGCTAAATTAGTATTATTTTTGTATTCCAAATATTTATTACCATATATATTTTTTAAATAGTTTTCTTCTTTTCCAATAAAAATAATTAATACAAGATACATGAATACCGGAACTGTAAGTAATAACCATGATCTAAAAAAAATAATTATCCCGGGAATAAGGAAAAAAATCCATGATGAATATAATGGATGTCGACAAGTTGCATACACTCCTGTAGTACATAGTTTTCCCTCAGTATAAGCTTTATAAATTTTTTTTGCACTAAGTATATAATACGGGATCCCAATAATTAATAATATTGATCCTATAATAATAACTACAGGCAGAGGTAATTCTTTAATAAAAAACAATGGCTTTGTAAGGTAATGAATAAAACCAATTATAATTGAATATACTATTGATGTTGATAAAAAGATAATATTTATACCCATAATAGACATTTTTTCATTTTTCATAACAGTCCTCCTTTATTAACAAACGGTATAATTTAAAAGAGTGTTTGTAAATAGAACTATAGACTGATTTTTTATTTTAAGAGATAAATTAAGAGGTTAAATTTTATTTTTTATTAAGCGTAGCAGTTCAAACCGTGAGCCAATATTTGTTTTTTTAAAAATACTATAGATATGTTTTTTTACAGTTGAAATAGAAATAAAGAGCTCATCAGCAATATTTTTATTACTATATCCATTTATAATTAATAAAAAAATTTCTTTTTCTCTTGACGATAGTCTATATTCAGATAAAAAGTCTTCGTTAATTTTCTCAATTATATTTTGCGGGAAGTATCCTTTTCTTGATAATTTAAAATAATTTTTTGTTATATATATTGTAATCATTATACTTAAACAACAATAATGAAGGGGGAAAAAATAAATACCGGGAGGTAATTTTAAATAATTAAAAAAATCATTTATAATTCCAGGTAAAAATATTATTAAAAGAATTATTGCATGTTTTGTAACTTTTTTTATTTCTTTATTTTCTACTTTTTTATAGTTAAATAAAGATATAGATAACATATATATAATTAATATAAAAAAAATAATTTCTGAAATATTAAAAAAAGAAGAAAAATAAAATTTTATTTTAGTAATATTTTCTTTGTGAGTATAAAAGACTAATAGAATTGAAAAAACAGAGATAATAGTAAAAAAAATATTCTTTAATAATTTATTTTTTATATTAAAAATATAATGAATCATAAAAATAATTATTAATGGTAAAAAATAAAGTGAAGATATACAAATCAATCTTATTAATGAAATAATAGTTTTTGTTTTTACTGTAAAATTTATAATGAAGTATAAATCCAGACTTGTTGTTATTACAAGAAGACTATAAGTAAAGTAGGAAAATAGATAGTAACCTAAAAATTTGTTTTTTGTTTTAAAAAAAACAATCGTTGAAATTGTTAAAGAAAAAAATCCTATACAAAAAGTAAAAAAGACATAGAATATATTTAGATGTTCCATAGTGCTTGACAATATATAAAGTAGTAAGATAATAATTCAATTATAATTTTATTGTATTTTATTTAAAAACTCAATAATAATATCTGTTGTTTTTTTAGTAGTCAAAGGGGAACATATATCTCCTGTTATCATGTGGTCTTTTGCTTCCGGGATATTTATTATTTTTTTTTGTTTTGCTCCATAATTATTATAAACGTCTTTTAAATAATTTATATCAATTACTTCATCATTCTCTGAATATAGAAATAATGAAGGGATAGCAACTTTTTTGACATCAATATTTTTTTGAGAATAATTAACTAGAGCAATCAGCTGAATTAATCCTTCAACTCTGTATTTGGATGTCCAATATTTTGAATGAAGATTATTTTTTGGTGTAAACTCTTTGTATTTTCCTACAATCAATCTTGCTATTACATTTCCCCATGGTAATAAAAGAAGATCTGCATTTTTATCTGCTAATTTAAATACAGGTGATAAAAGTATTGTTGCAGAAACATCCGGATTTCGATCTGCCAGCCACATGACAAGAATAGAACCGGCTGACATTCCAATTAAAATAACTTTATTCCCAATACGTTTACCTATTTCTATTGCTTCATCTGCATCATTTAACCAGTCATTAACAGTTACATTTGCAAATTCTTCAGGAGTTTGTCCATGCGCTGTTAATCTTGTGTAAAAAAGATTAGCTTTAATATTACTTGCAATAGTATCGCAAAGAGGAACTGTTTCCTGTCTGGTTGCACTAAATCCATGTATATATATAATAGAATATTCTGTTTTACTTTTATTTTTATTATACCAGAATATTTTTTTTTCTGTATCAGGGGTTATGTTAAGCATTGATCTTTCAGTTATATTTAGGTAATCATCTAAATTTTCAGGTAATGCTATATTTTTTATATTATTATTTACTTTTACTCTTGGTCCTAAGAGGAATAATAATATAAGAAGAATAAAGACAGCTAAAAAAATACTTATTTTATTTGGTTTAATCATTTTTATTAATAATACATAATTTGTTTATATTAATAAAGAATGATTTGATTTTAAGTAGAATTTTTAAAAAAATATTAGTAAGATAATGTACCATAAAT
>CAZYID010000213.1:0-5766 GCA_964646595.1 uncultured Spirochaetales bacterium
CGCCTAAGACATAATTATTATAAATCATTTCTTCTAATATTATTTTCATATTATCCCCCTCGTATAATAGATTTAATCCAACGGATCAAATCTATTATTAATTTAATTACATTAATTTTATAAATTTTTACTTGGAAAAAATCATTTAATGCAACAGCTTCGCAGACTGTATTAGGAAAACAAACAGAAAAACTTGTCAGCAATACCGGATTTTTAAAATACTTCATAACTCAACCCGTCTCTGCATACACCGGCGGAACACACCAGAACCCCTCAACAACTCCAAACAAACTTGAGACATAAATACTGTAAAGATCAGAGTCTGCTGATCTGGTAGAAGTAACTGTAAATACCGGTTTATTATTATAAATAGCTGACTTAAAAGCTAATGCAGAACCTTTGCCGATCGGGTTGGAAGGAAAAAGAATAAGCAAAGAACATCTTGCAGTCATCCAAAGGTGGCACTTGCAAAGCGTACTTTGTGGATGACTTCAAGATTTTCTTTTAGATGAAGGATGTGGACATCTTTAAATAAATACAAGCCAAGGATGGCGTTATTATTAAATTCTTTGTTGTGCCCCGACTTCTTTTAGTATTTTAGCCAAATTTACAAATCCATTATCAGAAGCAAATTCATAAACTGTTAATCCATTATCTGTTTTGTACTTAGGTCATTTTTAGCTTGTAATAATAATTTTACAGAATCTATATCGTTTCTTACAGCTGCTAACATTAATGCAGCCTGACCCCATTTAAAATCAATAACATTAATATCTTCGCCACCTTTCATATAACGATTTTATAATGTCAAAATTTCCTGTTTTAACTGCTTTAAAAATATCCTTAAACAAACCTTCATTCGATGATAATAAAATTAAATTTTATTTTAAACTTATCATTATGGATAAAGGTATAAATATAAAACAAAAACCAATGATTATTAATATAGTTTTTATATTGAAACCTAAATTAAAATCATCTTTTATTTTTAAGTAAATAACAAAAGCTAAAAATAAATGGAAAAGCCCCCAAATACCATTTGCAATTGGCAAAGATCGAAATATTTCATAACTAGAGTTTCCAATATCCTGTAAACCTTTCATCCCAGGTACTCCATAACCTACTAAAATTGATGGAATTGCTATTGCTATAACAAATCCCAAAGCAAAATAAAGTGGCTTTTTAAATTTGAAAATTGCGACAAATAACCCAAAAAAAATATAAATTATTATTTGTACTATTTCCCCAAAAAGTATCTTTGGCATTTGATATCTCCTTAATATATAAATTATTAATTAAATTTATTCTTTCATTACTTCGATAAACGCTTCACTAATCAAATTTCTACTACGTTCAATTAATAAATCTCGAGCATCACCTTGTTCCAATTTTTCTACTTTTATTTTGACGTAATTTTTTACCCGTTCAGAAAGATTTCGATAAATGGCTTCTTTAACAGTTACATCAGTTCCAATAAGCGCAGTAATAAGATCAGTACCATTTATCTTCCTTAATATTCTTTGAATAGTAATATCATCCATTTCTGATATTTTTTCAAAATCAGGGACGACATTTTGATCAAGTGGCCTTCGTAAAACAATTTTTCCTTCTAAAACATCCATTTCAATTTCATCCGGAAAAAGAACCTGCTTTAAAATAGCTTGAGGTATTCTAATTCCTTTAGAATTTCCTATATCAATAATTGGTACACGCATTATCACCTCCAGAAATGTTATTACTTTAAGCATACAATATAATTACAATAATATCAATAGTTATTTTTAAATATTTATTTAGGGAGATGACAAATGAAAGATTCATAAATTAAATATTTGAGTGATAATTTATTAATTCCACCAAGGATGGCGGAACTTTTTATAAAATCTTTATCCACATCTTTCATCGGTTCGTCGGGTAAGCGAAGTTCGCAGAGCGAACAAGACTATCGAGGGCGAAGTCCGACGCACCGATAGGACTGAAAGAGCTAAGCGAATTTCGGGCTTATTTAATGTATATATGAACAAAAATTATTTCTAAAATATATCACCAATATAAATAATTATAATCAATTATTTATATTTAATTTAATAAAAAAAATCGTAATAAAAGTCGTAAACAAGTTGACTTTCATAAAAATATAGCGAATCCTACTCCGGATTTTTTTCAAGGAGGTGTTTGAAAAAACTTGTGAAGAATGTCAGGGAGAGAGAGGGAATTGGAGTAATGGCGTTTACTGTATTTGTAATTATTAAATATATACACTAATTTTAGCAATATTTGTTAAATATAACAAAATTATTTTTACACATTTAAACAATAATCATTGACAAATACATTATAGCGTAATATAATGTATTGTAATGTATTATAACTACATTCATATGATAATAAGGTGATTTATGCTAGAATCATATCAATCAATAATAACAACAGAAGAGCTTGCGGAAATCTTAAGACTCAATGAAAGAACAGTACTAAAACTCGTAAAAGAAGGCAGGCTACCAGCAATGAAAATCGCCAATCAATTTCGCTTCAGCAAGGGAAAAATAATTGAATGGATCGAATCACAGATGAGCGACTACTCAGACAGATTGTTATCAGATATGGAAAAAGGCATATCTGAGATGCCGATTATTATCAATAAAATACTTATCCCGGAAAATATTATAATAAACATAAACTCCGGAAACAAAGTTGATGCGATAAAAGAGCTCATCGATGCAGCCGATAACTCAGGCTTTGTTAAAAATAAAGAAGAATTGTTAAAACATCTCTATATTAGAGAAAGTCACTCCTCCACCGGTGTCGGCAATGGAATTGCTTTTCCTCATCCAAGAACACCAAGCAAAAACCTGGTCAATAAGACTCTGATTGCTATAGGAATAATAAAAGACGGTATTGACTTTGAGGCGATTGATGGTATTCCGGTTAAAATAATTGTACTATTGGTTGTCCCTGCACTTTCTTTACACCTACAGATTTTATCTCATATAACCAGAATATTCTATGATGAAAATACAAGATCAGATGTTATATATGCAAATGATCCTGAAAAAATAATAAATATCATAAAAAAACGCGAAGAAAGCTTAGCAGAAAAATAATGTTTATACATTAAGGAGTTATAAAATGAATTTAAGCGCTGTTATCAGCAAAAAATGCATCAACCTATTAAAAGAGAATACAAAAAAAGATGTGCTGAAAAAACTTATTGATCTTGTTGTTAAAAAAGGAATCGTTGAAGATAAAAAAACATTAACAGAAAAAATATTTTACAGAGAAAATCTAATGAGTACAGGAATAGGGCTTGGAATAGCAATTCCTCATGTTAGATACGAAGGAATAAAAAAGTCTGCAATAGCTGTTGGAATATCCAAAGAAGGTATAGATGATTATCAATCAATCGATGATAAAACAATCAAAATAGTAGTAATGATATTAGTCGGCAAAGATCAGCATAAAGAACATATAAAGCTATTATCTCAAATAGTTACAAAACTAAAAAATAACAATGGAATTGAAAGAATTCTTAAACTAAATCGAATTGATGAAATATACTCATTTTTCTTAGAAAAGTAAGGGGATGCCAATGTTGTCGTATGTAATAAATATCACTCACAAGATTTCACTGATTCATATAAACTCGCTTTTTCTTATTGGATTGGCTATTTTCGGAGGCACTCTGGGAGGAAAATTTTTTCAGAGAATAAAAATACCGCAAGTCGTAGGATATATAGTTATCGGAATCATTATTGGACAGTCCGGGTTAAAATTAATTTCCAACGAGACAATTTCATCTTTTCAGCATTTTAACAATTTTGCTTTAGGCTTGATCGGATTTATGATCGGCGGAGAACTCCAGTTTGGTGTATTTAAAAAATACGGAAAACAGTTTATCTATATCTTATTTTTCGAAGCACTTGGCTCATTTATTTTCACTTCTTCGATCATTTTTGTATTCTGCATTATATTTTTAAATAATATTATTTTATCAATAATTTTTTCATTGATCCTCGGCTCAATATCATCAGCAACAGCAGCTGCAGGAACAACCGATGTTTTATGGGAATATAAAACAAAGGGACCTTTAACAACTACATTGCTTGGCATAGTTGCTCTTGATGATATATTGGCTCTTTTTTTATTTGCAATTTCTGCAAGTATCGCAGGTAATTTGTTTGGTAGCACAGAAGGAAATCTTGGATCAGAAGTTTTCCAATTGTTTTACGAAATAGGATTTGCAGTTATCATCGGATCAGCAAGTGGTTACATTCTTGCGAAATTGTTAAAAAAATATCGTGAAGAAGATAAAATTCTGATCTTTTCGATTGGCGGAATACTCCTTACGCTCGGTTTGTCGTTATTGATTCATGTAGACATGATACTTTCAGCAATGGTAATGGGAATCGTACTCTCAAACATTGCCCCAAGACTCAGTAAGGATGTTTTTAAAATTCTAGAAAAATTTGCTCCACCGCTATACATATTGTTCTTTGTATTAGTAGGAGCAAAGTTAAACCTGGGTAAAATGAATTTCTTTTTAGGTGCTCTCGCATTTTTGTACCTTATCGGAAGAACAGCTGGAAAAATGATCGGAGCCGGACTTGGGGGTAGTATATCGAAAGCAGTCATCTCTGTTAAAAAATACTTGCCATTGTGCCTTTTCAGTCAATCAGGTGTTGCAATAGGACTGTCTATTATAGCAAGTAATAAATTCAACGAAGAAATCGGAAATACAATAATAATTGTAATAACAACTACGACTTTTATCGTACAAATATTGGGACCACTCTTTATAAAAATAGCAGTTAAAAATGCTGGTGAGGTCGGATTAAATGTAACAGAAGAAGATATCGTTAAATCAAATAAGGTGAAAGAGATATTAAAAGGCAAAAGCCCTATTGTCACAGAAATGATGCAGACAGATGAATTAATAAAGTTTTTTAGTGAAAGTGATTATTTTAATTATCCGGTCGCAGATAAAAATAGCAAATTAGTCGGTATCATTTCAATAGAACATTTGAAAAATATCTTAAATAAAAATGAATTATCCGGTTTTTTGTTAGCACATGACATAATGGAACCCGTGATTACAAATTGTTCTCCCGAGATATTAATTTCTGAAGCACAGGACTTAATGAAACACTATAATCTTGATTATCTTCCTGTAGTCGAAAACAATAAAGCAGTCGGATTAATCGAAAATAGAAATATTAGACGATATATTTCCTTCAAGCTTCTTGAACTCCAGCAAAGAGTAGATAAACTTGACTAAAAATTTCTCATGAAATATTTTAAATTATTTTATATTTTAAGATTTTTACAATATTTGTATTATTGTGCTATAATAATCAACACAAAACTATTTTATTCAAAAATATTTATAGTAATAAAAAAGCCTAAATCAACAGCAAGCTCCAACGTATCCTCGTCAACAGCATTGTCTAATTTGGAATAAAAAGTGTATTGATTTTTTGCTCGAATTTCAACAAAAGTTAATTCATGTTCTGTTTTCTTTTTTTCTGATTCGATTTTTTCCCTGATAGCTTCACGAATAAACTGGCTGGAATTTTCATAATGCTTATTTATATAATCAAACAATTCTTCTTTTAAGCGAATTTGTTTACGAACTTTTTTCTCATTGTTATTTATCCTTTGAATAGGGATGACAGAAATGTAATTAATAACGGCTGATTTATCAACAGATTGTATGAGAAACGGATTAACGAGAAAAATAAAAAAATCCTCTAAAACCTTTTGTTAAAA
>CAZYID010000214.1:0-5758 GCA_964646595.1 uncultured Spirochaetales bacterium
TTTTTTAACATTCATGATATCGGTTGTACCATTAGTTAAAATAGTATATTCTGCATTTTTATTTATAGTGCCTTTACTTTTATTACGATTTTTCCTTGGCTTGTTAATTCTATCTTTTAATAGTTTATTATAATCATCAAAAAAATTTAAATCTTTAATTTTAATAATGCGTGTTATTTTTTTAAAATTACAGGAAAATACTAATTTTCTTACTTCTTTTACCATTCTTTTTGTCGAATCATTTCCTTTTTTCAAATTACTTCTTATGATTTTCCTCAAATTATTTTTTAATTCTCTTCTTACTTTCCTGTCATGTTTGGTAAAATTATCAAGAATATCGCTAACATCAGTATTATATTCATCAGTAATGTTCTCAACATTATTTAATAATTCCTTAATAACAGATTTTATATGTTCTTTTTCCATAAAAGACTTCCTTTTTTATCAATATTTTATCAAAAGATTTTAATTGAGATAATATTATTATAATCATTTTATTAAAAATCTTATAAAAAAAAATAATAATATAAAATATTTTTTTCTTTCTTCTCTTCTTTATCTATTCCCCATCCCATCTAATTATCTGTTATTAATATATTTCTCCCTCAACAAACGCATATTCCTAGCGCTGCTAAAATCTTATTTTAGATAGCGATAGAAATCTAGCGTTAGTTTGAGGGAAACATATTAACGACAGATAATTAATTGACAGATGCAGGAAATAATAAATGGAAGTACAAAAGAAAGCGGATCAAGGGCTGCAAGCCATTGTACTGCCCGTACAGGGCACCCTTTGGACTGCCTGTCAGGGCACTACTTCAAATCATTCAAATCATTCAAATCAAGTATTTTAAAAATTTTTTCACGGAGTTCAGGTGTTATAATTGTTCTGCAATTAACTATATAATTTTTTTCCTTTTTATCCAGTACAAAATAATTTTTTATTGCATTCTTTCCTTCATCATTTAAATATGAAAACAACCTCAGAAACTCATGTGCAGGGAGTTTTTCTTTTAATAATGTTGTATCCTTTAATATATAATATTTTTTGGATGAATCAGGTTCAAATTTATTTAATATAAATTCCCTGTTAAACACTCCTGACAAATCTTCTTTAATTTTTTTAAATACTTCATCCTTTATTTTATGATCAATATAAATTTTTCTAAGTTTATATTCTTTCTTTATTGAATCATATTTATAATATTGTTCTATAAACGCTCTTTCATCATGATTTAAACTAGCAATTTTCTTTTCAAAAAGATCTTTTTTTATAGAGTTTGATAAATAATTATTTGAAATAGGCGGTTGGATTATGATAAGATTATCTCTATATAACTCAGGGTACTTAGAATAGCAATCAAGGTAAAGTGTATCATCAGTAATATCATTGGGATTTAAAAAAATATGTTCTAATGTTTGATAATAATTTTCTAAATAATGAACATTTGATTTTGATTTAATAAGTCTCATTGTGTTTAATGTATATTTTACATTTTGTTTATTAGAAGGAATTTTTATACCCAGACCATACTTCCTGTCCGGGGCAAATAAAAGACAGTACTCATAATTAACATGTTCATATAAATAACCAAAAGTATTTGACATCGGAAGTTGAGTTATCGAATCAAGACAATTTGCAATTCGAATAGAATTTTTGACTTTTTCAGAAAACAATTCAACAAACTCATGATTTCCAACTCTTGGAGCAGCAAATGTAATAACATTAATATTATTTAATTTATCCGCTTTATTTTCATAGAAATCCGGATTGTTATGTATATAATCCAATGCAAATAAATATGCAGAAGAACTTCCAAGACTGTGTCCAGTGATATAAATTTGAGTATTTTCATTTAAAAAATCTCTTACATCTACTTCATCTCCATTTACATCTTTTATAACTCTATTATTATCTTTGGCTTTAGCATTAATTTTAATTGTATTTAAAATATCATTTAAACTATCACTAAAAAAATTATATGTAATAAAAAAACCATTTTCTACTAAAACGTTCTGAAATAATTCATTACTGTTATTCCCTTGTTTATCTGATATTGAAATAAGTTTATTAAAAATCCTGTTTATAATAATCGGATCCTGATATTTTTGATTAGATTGGTTTACTTTTAGATCTTTTTTATTTCTTGTTTCCAATTTATAATATCTATTATTTTCATTGTTGTCATCATTCTTTAATTTGAAATATTTCTCTTTTTCAAAATCCGGATCATCCGGATATTTTTGTATTATTTCTTCAAAAATATTTTCATCAATTTTATTATAAAGATAATTCATAGCAAACTGACCCGAATTGGGAAAATAAAAATCCAATAACCAGTCACGGCTGGTAATACTTCCTCTGAATGCAATAATAATTTTATTTTCTTTATTAATATTATCCTCATTTGGTATATAAATCAAACCATAGTTTTCTTCTTTTTTGATATGTTTTTTATTTTTATCAGGATTACTTAAGAAAAAAATAGGAGCTCTGTATTTTTCAAGTAAAGGATGATCTTTTAATATATCATATTTTGATCTTAAATATCCTGCTCTATAAAGTATGTCAGATATTTTTTTTCTGCATTCAAACATTTTCTCAATATCTTTATATTGAATTGTTTTATTATAATAATCCAGACTGTATTGATCTTTTAATTTATACATTTTACGGGGCTTAATTAATTCATAACAATCATTAAATAGTTTTCTTTCATCTTTATCTAAAATGTTAATTTTAATATTTTCAAAAGTTTTTTCTTTTAATTTTATAGGAATTTCTTTTAATTTTTGAAAATAATTATAACCCTGAGAACATGCAATAAGTGATTTAAAAACTTCTTCTTTCTTTTTATTAATCATTTCATGAATTGCTTTCTGTTCAGCCTGAGTACTAAGTTTAGGCTGAAAATTAAGACATGAAACAAGAAACATAATTAGCATAATCAAAAATAATACTTTTTTCATAAATACCATCCTTTTGTAAATCATATTAATAAAAATTTAAAATAAAGTCATGTCATAATTCTTTTTTTAAAAAAAAATATATTATTAATTATTTTTTTCTCTTTTCTTTCTTCTCTTCCAGCCAATTATCTGTCGTTAATATGTTTCTCCCTCAACAAACGTATTTTCTCACACTACTTAAAACCTTGTTTTAGATAGCTGGAAGAATAAACGTTTATTGAAGAAAACATATTAACGATAGATAATTACATGATAAATGCAATAAATAATAAATGTAGTATAGAATAAGCGAGTCAAGAGCCGCTAGGCTCTTGTGTTCCCCGCACAGGGGGTTATTTAAAAGCATGAAAAGTTATAACATAAGCATCCTCTGAAAAGAAAGAAAAATCAACCTCATTATAGATTTTAATTTGATTAAACCCTGCAATCTTTAAGGTTTCAATTAAAAATTCTTTTCTATAAGGACGTAAAACTGTTTTTTCTTCATCTAAAATTGTTTTGTTATCAAGGTCTTTTGTTTGTATATAAAATTCGATTCTATTATCATCAATAAATTTATAATAACGTTTATATAAATGATTATGGGATTTATCCTCGCTGACTATAGAATCTTTATGATCAAGGATCCTGTTATAATTTAAAAGCTGAAGCACTAAATAACCACCGGTATTAAGCTGATTATAAAAATTATTTAACACCTTAATAATATTTTCTTTTTCTAAAATATGTGGAATGGTATTACCCAGACAAAAAATACCATCAAACTTTTGCCTGGATTGATGAATAGATAATAAATCTGTTTTAATTAATTTAACAGGACAATTATATTTTTTAATATTTTTTTCAGCACGTTTCAGCATTTCATCAGAGATGTCAATTCCTGTTACTATCAAACCTGACTTACTGAGAACTATAGAATGAAGTCCGGAACCACAGCCCGCATCAAGTGCATTGTGAATAGGATATTTGTTAAAAAAAATCTGATATTTTTTTAATTCACTTTGCAGCCTTTTTTCAAAATGAATCATCTCATCATAAAATGAAGAAATATTATTATAAAAATCTGTCATTTATTCCTAATCCAAAAGTCTTTTTTATATAATAAGTTATTATAATTTATTTTAAATTTTTATTAAAAAAAACCAGTACTTCTTCTAATTGACTTGAATTACATAGGGTATGTTCAAAATTTTTATAATCTAATAATTTAGCTTTAAATCCGTTTTTTTTAAATCCATATTGATAAATATCTTTTAAATAACAATATCTAAAATCTTTTGATCCAGTAATTATTACAAAAAGATTATTCTTTTTTATTTCATTAACATCTGATCCATTATATTCAAAATATCCATATTCTCCGGGTTTTTCACAATTTGGAAAATCTATTTTTATATTAAACTGAATTCCACAAATTCCCAGGCATCCTTTAAATATTTCATTATGATAAAAAGTTGCCATTGCTGCAACTCTACCGCCGCCAGAATAACCAAAAATAAATACTCTTTTTGGATCAATTTTTTCTTCATAAATTGTTTTTAATGTACCGAGTAATGTTACACCTACCCGACGATTAGTGCTTTGTTTATTCCCAACTTTTTGAGCAGCTAATATAATTATATTATTTTTATCACAAAATTTTTCCCAGTCTGATGGTATTTCAAATTTATCACCAGCATAGATAAAACTCCATAAACTTAATTTTTCATTATTATATTTAGTTTTTGGCTTATATATATAAAATTTTTCATTTGATAATTTTATGTTTTTATATGCGTCTAAATACTTTGAGTCTATACCATTTGTATCTTTATAAACTAACCATTTACCATAAATATTTAAAACAAAACCTAGTATAAAAATGATAAGTAAAATTTTTTTCATCTTTACTCCTTAAAATTAATTGATATATTATTATTATAAAAACAAAACATGTAGTCAATATTATTTTTAATAATCATTATTTTCTACTTTTTTTAGTAGAAGTTTTTGTGAAACATGTTTAAACTTATCAAACATATATTGAACTTCTTTACTAATATTAAAAAATAATTCCTATCTTTTCTTATCTTTCTTATTAATTTTCCTTCCATATAATTATCTGCGTAATATATTTTCTTTAGTAAATGCATATAGAGCTTTTTAGCAGAATCCAGCGTTTACTAAAGTAATCATATTTACAGTAGATAATTAGTTGACAGATACAGTAAGTAACAGGTAAAGTATTGAAGAAGTGAGTACAAAAGGTGGAGACCTTGGCCCTACCCGGCAGGGCACTTACTTATATATCATTTTATAAATAAAAATGATTATAACAGCCAAAAGCCCAAAAGTATTGGCAATGATTATCGGCCAGTCATATTGAAGTATTCCATATAATAACCAGGAAATAACTCCTCCTATTAATAAAGAATACATCCCAAGAGAAATATCTTTTGTATGTTTTGTCTTTATAGTTTTAGCGACTTGCGGGATAAAAGAGATTGTAGTGCATATTCCTGCAAAAAAACCTAAATAAGTAATCCAGTTCATTTTAATTCCTTATGATTTAATATTTAATGAAAAAAATAAGTTATATGGATATTCTATATCTCTTAATAATAAATTAAATACTTCTATTTTTTAAACTCGTTACCTTATATTAATTATATTTATAAAACAAGGGAATATTTTATAAACTTTTAACATGTGTCCGAACTAAATTTCTAGATAATATATCAACTTCCCTATTAAACTTATTTCCTTCACTTTTTTTCTGGTGGGCTTTTACTTTAATTAATTCAATATG
>CAZYID010000215.1:0-3653 GCA_964646595.1 uncultured Spirochaetales bacterium
TAGGGAGTAATTTATGAAAAAGAATTTTTTTCTATTACTCTCTTTGTTATTAATTCTCAATTTATTTGTTATTAATGCAAAGGGCAGTATAATGAAAAGTAAAAAAGCAATTTTAGTAGCCAGTTTTGGCACTTCACATGAGGACACCAGAAAAAAAACAATCAAAGCATGTGAAGATTTGATTAAAAAATCATTTAATAATTATGAAGTACGAAGAGCATTTACCTCAAATATTATTAGAAAGATTTTAAAAGAAGAACAAAATCTTAATGTGGACTCTGTAGAGGACGCTTTAACAAAATTGAAGAATGAAGGTTTTTCTGATGTTATTGTACAACCATTACATATTATAAGTGGTGAAGAGTATCATGAAAAAATAGTTAAAGTTGTAGGAAAGTATAAAAAAAGTTTTAATAGCATTGAAATCGGAAGACCAATTTTATCAAATATTCATGATTATGATAAAGCAATTGAAGCGCTAAAAAAAGATACTCCAAAATTAAAAAACAATCAAGCATTAATTTTAATGGGGCATGGAACACATCATCCGGCAAATGCAGCTTATGCATGTTTACAGTTAAAATTATATGAATCATTCCCAAATGTTTATGTGGGAACAGTAGAAGGTTATCCTGAGTTAGATGATGTATTAGTTCAATTAGAAAAAAATAATATTGAAGAAGTTATTCTAATGCCATTTATGATTGTAGCAGGTGATCATGCTAAAAATGATATGGCAGGAGATGAAAAAGATTCCTGGAAGAGTATTTTAATAAAAAAAGGGTACAAAGTAAGTGTTATTTTAAAAGGATTGGGTGAAAATAAAAATCTACAAAAAATATATGTTTCAAATATAAAGGATGTTATTAATGGCAATCCTTCCGGACATTAAGAAAAAGAGGTTTTGTGGGAGTTTTACTCCCACTTTTTCTTTTATTATACTAATATTTTTATTATTTACTACAAGCTGTAAAAAAGAGTTGATAAATACTCAAAATATTAATAATAGACCGGCAAAAAGAATAATTTCTCTTTATTCTGCACATTCAGAAAATCTTTTTGCATTAGGATTAGATGATGAAATTATTGGAGTTTATAAATTCGATAATATAACAGAAGCAAAAAATAAAAAAAAATATGATTATAGAGATGATCCGGAAAGAATTATTGAAGCTTCTCCTGATCTTGTATTAATTAGACCATTCATAGAAAGAGGTTATCCCAATTTTATTAAAACGTTAAAAGACTTAAACATCAGGGTTGTTTCTTTATACCCTGATACAATAGAAGACTTTGATGATTATATAATGACATTGGGAAAACTTACCGGAAAAGAAAAAAAAGCAAAAAAAATGTTAAAAAATTTTAATAATGAACTTCAACAAATTAAACATAAAACACAAGTACAAAATCCAAAAGTGAAAGTTTATTTTGAATCAACAGCAAACAATTATAGAACAGTAAGTCAGGGGTCTTTACCTGATTGTGCAATTAAAATTGCCGGTGGATTAAATATTGCAGAAGATGCAATGCCAATAAAAAAGGGATCTTCAATTGCATTTTATGGGGAAGAGAAAATATTAGAAAAAGCTGATTTCATTGATATTTATATTGCCCAAAAAGGAAAAATGAATCCAGTTGTTTCAATTGATAACATATTAAAGAGAAGCGGTTTTAATGTTATTAAAGCAGTAAAAGAAAAAAATGTTTATATAATTGATGAAGACATTATTTCAAGACCTACATTTAATTATTTAATAGGCATAAAAAAACTTGCTAATATATTTTATGGAGAATTATAAATGTCCGGAATTTTATTTGGAATAGGAGTTGGTCCAGGTGATCCAGAATTAATTACTTTAAAAGCTTTAAATGTTTTAAAGAAGATTGATGTTATAATAACACCAATAACTGAAAAAAAGAGTAAAAGCAGAGCTCTGGAAATTGTTAATAAATATTTAAAAGAAGATATCAAAATAATTTATCAGACATTTCCAATGGTTTTTGATGAAAATAATCTTAATAAAGCATGGATTAATAATAAAAATGAGATATTAGAGATTTTAAATAAAAATAAAAATGTTGGATTTATTACACTTGGTGATCCTATGATATACAGTACTTTTATTTATATTTATAAATTATTGAAAAATCATAAAATTAAAATTGAAATTATTCCCGGAGTTACATCATTTTGTGATATTGCATCACGTACAGGTTTTGTTTTAGTTGAAAATAAGGAAATACTAAATATAATTCCTGCAACAGTTGAAGATTCTAGTATTGATGATAATCTTAAATCTGGAAAAACTGTTGTATTAATGAAAGTATATAAAAATTTTAAGGAAGTAATTAACAAATTAAAAAAATTCGGGTATAGCAAAAAAGCAGTTTTAGCTACTAAAATTGGAATGGAAAATGAAGAAATTATATATGATATTGAAAATATAGATAAAAAAAAGATTAATTATTTATCAACAATAATTGCCAAAAAGATTGATCAATGATTTTACTTAATAATGTTTGTAAGAAATATGAAAAATTCTCAATTAATAAAATCTATTTAAAAATAGAAAATGGAGATTTTTTTGCTTTATTAGGTCCTAATGGAGCTGGAAAAACAACGATTATCAGAATGATGACAGGGCTTACTCCAACTACTTCAGGTGAAATTATTATCAATGGAATAAAAGTCAATAGAAGTAATAAAAAATATTTAAGTGAAATTGGAGTAATGCCTCAGCATATTAACTTGGAACCGGAACTTACTGCTTATGAAAATCTAAAATTACATGGAATGTTGTTTAATATGAGAAATAAAGACATTAAAAATAAAATTGAAAATTTACTTGATTTTTGTGATTTATCTGAAAAAGCTCATGTTAAAATCAATGAATTATCCGGGGGCATGAAAAGAAAGTTACTCCTTGCAAGGGCAATTATGCATAATCCAAAAATTTTACTTTTAGATGAACCAACTGTTGGTTTAGATGTTATGTATAGAAAAAAAGTATGGCAGATGATAAAAGAGTTAAATAAAAATGGAATCACAATACTATTAACAACTCATTATTTGGAAGAAGCAGAAAAATTATGTAGAAACTTTGTACTTCTTAATAATGGGAATTTATTATTTTCCGGATTAAAAAAGGATATTTTAAAAAAATATAAAAATAAATCTTTAGAGAAATTATATATAAAAATAAATAGAGATCTTAAATGAAACAATTATATGCGATTTTATGGCGGGATTTAAATTATTTTAAAAAACGATTTATATCAATATCAATAAGCTCACTTATATCTCCAGCTTTATATATCCTTGCTTTTGGTTTTGGACTGGGGAGATTTGTTCATATGGAACATACAAATTATTTATCATTTTTAATACCGGGTATTTTAGCTATAAATACAATGAATGTCAGTTTTAACTCTATTGCAACTCCATTAACAATTGCAAGAATCCATGATAAAACACTCGAAGAGTATCTCTTATCCCCAATAGGGAATTTTACATTTGTTTCAGGAAAAATTTTAGCCGGTGCATTAAGAGGAATATATTCAGCAGTATTAATAATAATTTTAACAAAATTATTATTAATAAATATTAATATTTCACTACTTTTTATTGTACTTCTATTTTTAAATTGCCT
>CAZYID010000215.1:3753-5748 GCA_964646595.1 uncultured Spirochaetales bacterium
AAAGTATTATAATTAATAAAATAAATTATTTATTAAATTATTATGAAAATAAATAATAACTTACATATTCAAAATCCAGTACTTCATTATAAACTTGATCCAGGTGAACCAGGATTAGCTACACCTTCACGAGCGTCACAATCAATTGCAAGAGTTGCAACACATGAAGCAACAAATATAAGAAGATTTAGAAGAGAAGCAATGGAGCAGGGTGGGGTTGTTGTTTATTCTTTTATTTCTCTTCATATGGAAAAACGAGGGGCATTTTTTGCTGCAACTTCCGGGAAATCAAGTGCTATTGTAATCATTCCTGCAGAAGAAGAGAAAAAGTCGTTAAATGTTACAGTTAAAAAAAATGATGATAATAATTCATTTAATAAAGTAAATGAAAGAAATAAATTAGGGATTAATGAAAAAAATAAAGATGATAATAATAAAATCAGTTCAGCTTCAAATAATACTATTGTTGATGATATTGAGCAAATAAATAGTGTAATTGATAAATTAGAAACTGAAAAAGCTGCACTGGAAGGACAGTTAACTGATAATAAAAGTGTAATTATTATTAAAAAAAATGAAGATAAAAATACATATAAAGAAGATCGTCTTGATGAAATAGAAAAAAAGATTCAGTTTTTAGAACAAAAAAAAGAGCTGGAAAAACAAAAAAGATTTTTATCTAATTTAGGCAGCACAAAAAACCTTTCATTAAAATTAGCAGGACTTATCTATAATAATTCTAATTTAAACATTGATGGCAGTCTTTTTGATGTAACTATTTGAATTAAAAAAAAGCTCCTTAATAAATATGTAAGGAGCTTTAAAACATCATATTTAATTCAATTACATTTCTTGTCCATTGTGTGATGCTGATCCACCCCACATTGACCAGCCTGTTGCTAAGGGATCTTTAGTGTCAAAAGCATATAATGTGCCTGAAGTAGTTCCTACATAAATCCATCCTTCAGAAATTGCAGGTTGAAATCGTATTGATTCTCCAATATTTAATTTCCATGCTAAACTTCCGTTATTAATATTATAAACTAATAGCCAGCCGTTTGTTGTTCCAATATAGATTTTTTCGCCGGCTAATGATGGAGGAGACGCAAGGTGTCCTCCGATTTTTTCTAAATCTCCTTCAAGCTTTTTTTCCCAGATTATTTTTTCTGTTTTTGGATCAAGACAAACAACAGCATCACCAAATGTTGTATAGAGTTTCTCTTTATAATAAACCGGTCTTGATCCCTGATATTCCCAAAGACCTCGTACTGTACTTTGACCTATATTATGATATGCTTCATTTAGTTTTGCTGTAGAAGGACCTGTAGAAAATCCAACAGATGCATCATCGTTTTTTTGATAAGATTTATATTTACTTTTATCCTGTATTTTTCCGTCTAAATATTTTGCTTGCCTCTGTCCCCAGAGTTTTTTATTTTCCTGATTCCCGTTATTTTTATTCAATAACGCAATGCCTTCAGATGGTTTTTCATTATTAATTTCTTTACGGCTTACAAAAATTTGATCTTTTTCGATCCAGGGAGCGCTTGTAGCATTCATCTTTTTTTGCCATAATTCTTTACCGTTTTTACTGTCATAACGATAAACGGTTCCATCAAAAGTAGATAAATATACAGAGCCTTTATATGCAACAGGTGATGATATTATATCACCGGCTATAGATGTTTTCCATAATTCTTTACCTGAAGAAATTACCATTGCAGTAAGAATATGACCACTTGAGCCGGGATATGCCATATAAATTGTATCACCTGCAATAGCCGGCTGGCTCATTAAAGGATCACCAAGCCATTTACTCCAGATCATTTTACCGGTTTTTGTATCTACAACAAATATTGTACAGCTTTCAGTATTAAATACTACATACCGATCTTTAACTACAGCAGCAGTAGGTCCGTCATCAGATACTTTTTCCGCCCAAATAGGATTACCTGTTTTAGCATTAAAAGCATAGAATTCATAACTTCCAAAACC
>CAZYID010000216.1:0-5698 GCA_964646595.1 uncultured Spirochaetales bacterium
GTAAATACTTATCAGGGCAAAAAATACAACTTTCAAACCAAGGGCTTGTGAGAAAAGCGGGTAAGCTATGGTATCCCTGCTTTATATAATTTTAAATGATTTGATTTTGCCTTAATAGTATATCCTTCAATTATTGATGGAATAAAGAAAGTATCTCCTTTGGCGGCTTGAAGGATATTTTTTCTCGAATCAATTACTTCACAATCCCCTTTTAATACAATAAAAGCTTCAGCTGTATGTATTTTTTTATTTATATAAAATTTGTCATTGGATAATTCTATGATGCTTAACTCAAATTCGTCAACTGGTGTATTGTAAATTTTTTCTGTTTCAGATTTTTTTATTGGTTTTATAATTTCAGGATCCCTACTTTCAAAAGAAAGCACTTTCAGTAATTCATCAATATCAATATGTTTATGAGTTAATCCCCCTCTTAAAACATTATCAGAGTTTCCCATTATTTCTATTCCTGTGCCTTTTAAATAAGAATGCAATTCACCTGCCGGTAAAAATATGGCTTGTCCCGGTTTAAGATGAACAAGGTTTAATAAATATATATTTATTAAACCATATAATGCTTTTTTTATTTTTTCATCTTTTTTGCTTGCTTTTATTTTTCCGTTAAAAATATCTTTTTTTATTGCAAGCTTTAACGTTTTTTCTGCTTTAATAATCCAGTATTCTTTTGAATACATATAATGTTTTTTTATAAAAGAGAAAGAAATTATATAAAAGAAAAATTTGATTTTAGACCTAAACAATACTTTTTTTATAATTTTATTTTTTTTACTCTGAGGAAAGTTCATGATTGAGGCATAAAAAGTTTTTAATGATTCTTTTTTTTTACTTTTGGTTTCAGATTTAAGTTTATTTAATGCAGGAGAAAATTCTTCAATATTTAATTTTTTAAATTGTATAATTATATCATTAGTATTTCTAAATCCTATTAAAGCCCAGAAATCAGTAATTGCAGAAATAAGTTCCGGTTTATGATTATTATCTTTATAGTTTGGGCCTTTACCATTTTCTCGTTTCCATCCGTCTTCAGCCTGTTTTTTATCAGGGTGAGCCTGAATGGATAACGGATATGCTGAAGAAAGGAGTTTAAACAAAAAAGGTAAATTATCACCGAATTTTTTATATACTTTTTTTCCTAATATTTTTTTTCCGGCAAGATGAATTAAATCAAACAAATTTATTTCAAAGCCATTTATTATTGTTTTTGCCGGTGCGTTTTTATGAGCGCCAATCCAGAGTTCGGCAAATGGGGTTTTTCCCGGATTTTTTAAATTTAATAATTTTGGAATGAATTTTGTATCACCCCAAAAATATCCTTTTTCACCATCCATTATTTCACAATTGATTTTTAAAGGGAAGGGACTTTTTATGTATTCATCAATGATTTTTTTGATATTATTCATAATTTAGGTTGAGATATTATCATACAAAAAATAAAAAATCAATCATACTAAATGATTTATAATAAATTCTATATTTATAATTTTTAGCAATTGATTTTTTTTAGAATTGAAAGTATACTTTTTTCAAATTTAAAAAAAGAGAATAATACATTATGAAAATAAAATACAGCTGGATCATTCTTGTTTTAAGCGTTTTAATTATATTAGGAGCTGTAGGATTTGCCCGCTTTGGATACACAATGCTTCTTCCAAGCATGATGAGTACATTAAATCTTTCTGATGTGCAGGCAGGAGATATTGCTACAGGCAATATGATTGGTTATCTTGTAATGGCTTTGCTTTGTGGATTTCTTTCAGCGCATTATAATTCAAAATTAATAATAATTATTTCTCTTTTTTTTGTGAGCTTATCAATGTTTTTAACCGGAATTGCTTCAGATTATAATATGGTTTTTTTAAGTCGAGTGTTGGCAGGTCTTGCAAGCGGGGGAGCAAATATACCTGTAATGGGACTTATTGCTTCCTGGTTCAGCACAAAACGCAGAGGATTAGCTACAGGAATTGTTGTAAGCGGATCAAGTTTTGGATTGGTCATTACAGGCATACTTATTCCATATATATTAAAAGCATTTCCTGAAAATGGATTTAGATTTGGGTGGTATTCACTGGCATTTATTACACTTATTATTATGTTTGTATCTTTAATTTTTTTAAAGAATAAGCCTTCCGAGGTAGAGAAAATTCCAATTAGATTATTAAAAGAAGATGAAATCATAAAAAGTAAAACAACTAATAATAATTTTGTCCACAAAATAAATAAAATATTTAATAATTATAAAGAAGTTTTAATAAATTTAAGAATATGGATTTTAGCTTTAATTTATAGTTTATTTGGTTTTTCTTATGTTATTTATGCAACTTTTTTTAGTCGATATTTGACGGATGAATATAATTGGTCAATTTCAAAAGCTGGACTTCTTTGGTCTCAGGTTGGAATGTTAAGTATAATTAGCGGATTTATTTGGGGAGCTTTTTCAGATAAGATTGGACGGATGAAAGGTATTGCCTTAGTCTATTTTTTGCAAAGTATTTCTTTTGTTATATTTGGATTATGGAAAAACACAACAGGATTTTATATTTCAGCATTGTTATTTGCATTGACTGCGTGGAGTATTCCTGCAATTATCGCTGCAGCAGCAGGTGATTTTGTTGGTTCAAAGTTGGCGCCGGCTGCATTGGGGTTTATGACTTTATTTTTTGGATTAGGTCAAGTTTTAGGACCTTTAATTGCAGGTCGATTAGCATTTTATACCAGTTCTTATAGTATTGCATTTGTTATTGCTGGTATAGCTGCTTTTTTTGGGGCATTTTTTTCTATGCTGTTAAAGGATAAAGAAGAAGCAAGAAGTTAGATTTTTTTATTATATTCTTTTAGGAGAAATATTATGGAATATCGTAATCTTGGAAGAACAGGAGTCAAAGTTTCACCTCTCTGTTTGGGTGCAATGAATTTTGGAAAAGCAAACGCAACAGACGAAAAAGAATCAATTAAGATAATTGATTTAGCAATAGACAGAGGGATTAATTTTATTGATACAGCTGATGCTTATAATAATGGAGAAAGTGAAAGAATTGTCGGTAAAGCACTTAAAATTGAGAATAAAAGAGACAGAGTTGTTTTAGCAACTAAGTTTTATAATAAAGTTGGTCCTGATATTAACGATCAGGGAGTATCCAGATATCATATTATAAAAGCATGTGAGTCTTCTTTAAAGAATTTACAGACAGATCATATAGATCTTTATCAGATTCATAGACCGGATTTTGATGTGCCTCAGCATGAAACATTACGCGCTCTTGATGATCTTATTAGATCAGGTAAAGTGCGGTATATTGGCACAACAACTTATCCTGCCTGGTTTCTTATGGAGAGTTTATCTATAAGTGAAAAACATAGTTTTACAAGATATATTAGCGAACAGCCTCCTTATAATTTACTTGACCGTAGAGCAGAAAATGAATTGATTCCATTATGTATGAAATACGGACTTTCCGTTATTCCTTGGTCACCTTTAGCCGGCGGTATACTTGCAGGCAGATATCAAAGTGTTGATGATAAACCCGAAGGATCAAAAGTGACTAGAGGTAATCCAAAATATGCTGTCAGAATTACAAAAAATTCTATAGAAGTAGTTAAAAAACTTGAAAAAATGGCAAAAGAGAGAAATCTTTCGGTTGCTCAATTATCTCTTTTATGGCTTAAAGATCAAGCAGGGATTACAGCGCCAATTATTGGCCCCAGAACTATAGAACATTTAGAACAGATATTGGGTATTATTGATAAAAATTTATCTGATAATGATAGACCAATTTTTGATAAATTGGTTCATCCGGGAAATGCAGTATCTGATTTTTACAACAGCAGCGGATGGATGAAGCAAGAAATTTTTTAATTGAATTTTTTTTAATAAAAATTCCATTATAAATTTCTAATAAAAAGTGATATGCTTTTAAATATGGGTATAATTTTTTCTAAAATAAAAATTAGAATCACAAATCTTTTTTTTAAAGATTTTATTGTTTTATTAGCATCTAAAAATTATAAATCCATTCTTTCTTGGCGGGAATACTTTTTTAATACTATTTTTTTCTTCCTTCTCCTTCTTAGTTGTTTCCCTTTTACATTTTCCACAATTAATTCTATATTCTATAAAAATTATATTTTCCTCATCTTTAATTTTTGTGTTTTCAGTATAATGCTATTTATCCATTTTAATAAAAAAATATCTTTTTATATACGAAGTTATATTGGATGTTCCATTTTTTATATTATTGGAATAACCCTTTTTTTAAAGTATGGGCCTGTAGCGCCAGGTTTATTATGGCTTTTTTTATTTTCTATATTTAATGCTTCGTTTAATGGGATAAAAGGTGTAATTATTTCAAATTTAGTAATTGCAATAACTGCAATTCTCATTAACTTTTTAATACCGTTAAACATCTTTAACTGGTATTTTATAACAGAAGATTTTTATTTAACCAAGGCATGGTTGTTAACAGGAATAAGTTTGTTTTCTATAAATTTAATATCTTCAATTTCTATTGCTTTTTTTATGTATAATCTTGAAATAGCCATAATAAAAAATGTTGATTCTAGGAATGCAATTATTTTTGGATTGGCAAGTTTAACAGAATTTAGAGATTTTAATACCGGAAAACATCTGGAAAGAATTAGTAAATATTCTCAATTATTAGCAGGAGAATTAAAAAAAATAAAAAAGTATAAAAGATATATTACTGAAAATTATATAGATGATATTGAAATATCATCTATATTACATGATATTGGTAAAGTTGGAATTGAGGATAAAATATTATTAAAAGAAGGAAAATTAACAAAAACTGAATTTGAAAAAATAAAAATGCATCCTGTAATTGGAAGTAAAGTTATTGAAAATATCAATAAAAGAATGCAGGATAAATCCTTTTTAAAATTAGCTCATCAAATAATTCTCCACCATCATGAAAAATGGGATGGAACCGGCTATCCAAAAGGATTAAAAGGAAATCAAATACCTCTTTCTGCACGAATAGTTGCCTTAGTGGATGTTTATGATGCTTTAATCAGCAAACGTGTATATAAGGAAGCATTAAGTCATGAAGAATCAGTAAAGATTATTTTATGCGAAGCCGGAAAACATTTTGATCCACAAATTATAAAAATTTTTAAAGAAATAAATTTTGAGTTTAAAAAAATAAATGAGTCATTAAATTAAATTTTTAATTTGTACCATTTAATTAATTTTATAAGGACAAATATCTTTAAAAAACTTTTACTGTTATTTATTAAAAGTCATTAACTTGCATCGTTCAGTAAAACCTAAAGATTTCCAAAAACTATACCCTCTTTCATTCCAAGACATCACATCTAAATCTATTTTCGTAACACCCAAAATATCTATCATTTTGTTAAAACTTTCTCTGCCATATCCTTTTCTTCTAAATTCTCTCTTAATAAAAAAATGTCGAAGATATAAGGGCTCCTGGTCCATATGAATAACAGCATAACCTATTATATTCTCTATAGAATGAAATAATAATATTTTATATTTTTTTTCTGTAAAAAAAGAATTCCATCTGTCAATTAATTTATCATCTGAAATTGGTCTGTCATATTTTTCATCTTCCATTAATTGTTTATTCATACTTAATAAAATTGAGAAATTTTGTTTATCAGCTTCAATTATAGAAATATTCATTTTATAAGAATCCTTTAA
>CAZYID010000217.1:0-5638 GCA_964646595.1 uncultured Spirochaetales bacterium
TATCCCTGAAGAATCGTTCTAGATGAGGACGTTGATAGGCTGCAGGTGTAAGCTTCGTAAGGAGTTAAGCCGAGCAGTACTAATAATTCGTCTGGCCTGACCATTTTATTATACCTTATACAATGTCATAGAGAGCATAATATATTTTTGTATATTCTGTAATTTGTGATAGAAAAAAATATTTTAGCTGCAGAGTTACATTTAATTTAGAGAGGTTATAAATTAAACTCTATGAATTAGGTGTCTCTGCGGTAAAAAATATTATAAAAAAAATATAAAATATAAATAATAATAAATATAAATGAGTAGTAGAATTGCTGGTGCTAATAGCGGTGAGGCAACACCTGTTCCCATTCCGAACACAGAAGTTAAGCTCATCAGCGTCGATGATACTGCTCCGCCCTTTCGTCGAATTATTTCGAAGGAAGAGCGGAGTGGGAAAGTAGAACGGTGCCAGTTATTGTGCTGCTCATTTTTTTTTATTTGTTAAGAGGGTTAACTGCAAAAATATATTCTTTTCATACTTATTTTTATTTCAAGTATATTTCTATACTAAATTTATTATTATCATAAATAAAATCTATTATGGTTACTTTATCACTTTTGCTTGCTTTAGTATAAACTAAATAATCTTCACCGATAATAATTGACGGGACTGATATTTCAAATGTTTTTGAATCTGAATAATGTCTATGAATCGCTCCTACAATAATATTCATGAATTCCCCAACAGCATCTCTCATATCTTCAGAATCTTTTTCTATTTTTATTTCTAACATCTTGCTTGCAATATCACAAGCTAACTTCATGCTACATTTTAATGTAAAAGCACCATTTAATTCGCCAACCAAAGTTATTATAATATTCACGTCATATTTTGATTCATCAATTTTTTTTTCTAAAGGAATGTTATTTTTTACATTTATATTGAACATTTTATTGAATATTTCTTCCGTTGCAAAAATCACAGCTTTATTCATTTTTTCATCATTCAATTTATTTTACCTCCTAAAAAAGTAAACCTATTAAAAACCTTGTTTTAATGTATTATATAAAATTTATCCAATATATTTAAAAAAAATTTTATTTTGCATATTTTTTTTAAATTTTATAACCTATCGGTATTCTTTGAATTCTATTTGATAAAGATGTTGTAATTTCATATGAAATTGTATTTGAAAGATCAGCTAAATCCTCTGCTGTATTAATGCATTCTTTTTTGTTCCCAAAAATAATTACTTCATCTCCAATTTTAACATTTTTATCAACTTCTATCACAGATAAATCCATACTGATTGTTCCTATTTGCGGATAATTTTTTTTATTTATTGTTACCATAAATTTATTTGATAGAATCCTTGAAAAACCATCACCATATCCCAGTGGAATTGTAGCAATATAAGTAGGTTTTTTTGTAACAAATGTATATCCATAACTGACACCGGATTTTTCTGCAACTTTTTTTAAGTATATAACTTTTGATTTGAGAGTCAATACCGGTTTTAAATTTTTAATTTTTAATTTTGATGAAGGTGAATAACCATATGTCATTATTCCCGGTCGTACAGCGAAATTGTTATTTCCTTTGAATTGATTTAAAATAGCACCGGAATTAAAAATATGATAAAAATCCGGAATAATATTGTTTGCTTCCAATTCTTTTTTTATTTCTAAAAAAATATTTATTTGATTTTTAGTTAAATTGATATCATCATCACTTTTTGGAAAATGACTGTAAAAACTTTTAAATATTAAGTTTTTTGATGAGCTAATATGTTTTGCTAAAAATAAAGCTTCATTATCCGGACATCCAAGTCTTCTCATACCTGTGTCTGTTTTTAAATGTAAAGGTATTTTCTTTTTATATTTTTTAGCAATTTTTTCTATCTCTTTTATATTTTCCAATGAACTTACTGATAATTCTATATTATTTAATATTGCTAATTCTATATTATTTCCTAATTCAATTCCTAAATTAATTATTGGTAAAGTTATTTTATTTTTTCGTAGATTAATACCTTCTATTACTCTTGCAACACCAAGATATTCTATTCCAATTTTTTGAGCTTGTTTAGCAATTATAATATCTCCATGTCCATAAGCATTAGCTTTTACAGGCAATATTATTTTAGAATTTGGGAATTTTTTTCTAATAATTTGAATATTATGATTAAATGCTTTTAAATCTATTATAGCTTTTAAAGGTGATTCATATTGAAAATTCATAAAATCAGAATATATAAAACAAGAATTTTTGTCAATTTTTTTTAATGTATTTATTATTAAACTTTTAAATATTCATTCATATCATTTAAATAAAAATGATTTTTTCTTATAGCTTTTAATGTTTTTGAGTAAAATGGTCTATCATGACCGGGAATTATTAAACAATTTTGTTTTTTAAAATAGTTTAGTGTTTTAAAATATAAATTAAAGTCCATATGAGGCTCTAAAAATCTTTCTTCATGATTTTCTCTTAAAATCATTCTCATACTTACAGCATCTCCAGCTGAAACAATATTTAATGTGCCAGTTTGTATTAAAAAAGAATAATGATAAAAAGTATGCCCGTATGTAGGTATTATTTTTATAAAAGAAGGAATTTTTGGATTATCTTCAATAAAATAATGATCTAAATCAAGTCCAATATTTTTATCAGACCAATGTTTTTTAATTTGTTCCTGCATTCTATCTGCTTCAAATTTACTAAATGATTTAATATAACCCGGACAATTTTTATGTAAATATGTTAATAAGTCTTTTCCTTCAAATACTGTTTGAGCAATATTATTTCCAAATTCATAATCTTTTTTTGATAAAATTAATTTGGCATTTTTAAAAAATTGATTTGCTCCAATATGATCCGGATGTATATGAGTAATGAAAATCCATTTAATATCATCTGGATTTAAATTAAATATATTTTTTAATTTTAAAATAAAATTTTCAGTGTCATAAATTGAACCAGTGTCAAATATCATTGGACCAAATTTTTTATCAATAATAATGAAACTTGTACATTTAAGATACTTAACGCCGTCAATTTTTGTGTCAAAAGGAAAATTTGTAAAAAAATATCCTAATTCCAATATTATTCTCCTCTTTTTTTTAAATATAAGATCATCATTTGCATAGCAACTTGCCCATTATATTTATTTATTTCTAAATTATATGCAACATCATATTTATTTTTTGAAGAATGAATATTTTCAAACCATTCACCTTTATTCCAATATAATCCTATAATAGGACTTTTTTGAGTTTCAAAATAAATTTTAAGATGTTTTTTATCTTTACCTATTCGATTAAAGTTATTAACTTTTAATTCTTGAGTATATAGAATTGGATTAGGATTATCAATACCAAAAGGTTCTAAAATGCGTAATGTTGAAAGTAAATTATAATCCAGATAGTTTACCGGTATTTCTGCATCAATAATTATATTTTCCAGGCTTTTTTCTCCTGATAATAAAAAAGAATTATTTGTAAGAAAATCTTTAAAGTCATTAAGATTTTTTTCATGTAATCTAAAACCAGCAGCTTGTTTATGACCGCCGAAGTGCATTAATAAATCTGCTCCTTTTTTTAAGAAATCAACAAAATGATATTTTGATTCTCCTCTTATTGATCCGGTATAATAATCACCATGTTTTGCTGCAACAATTGTAGGACAGTTTGATATTTTTGATAACTTATTTGCTGTTATACCTGTAACTCCTACTTCTATGTTTTCACTATAAAAAAAAATGAGATTATTATCATAATTTGATTTGTTTTCTGAAATTTCATCAAAAAAAGTATTATATGCCTGATCACCTTTCTTTTTTCGTTCTTCGTTTTTATTGATTATTTTAGTTATTATATTTTCGTCATCTTTATTGTTTAAAAAGTTTATGGTAATATTTGCATTCCCCATTCTACCGGGCGAATTTAGTATAGGGCAAATTAACCAGCTAATATCTTTTGAGGATAATTGACTAATATTTAAATTTAATTTATTTGCTAATTTGTTTAAATTTTTTAGATTAGAAGTTTTTATATTTTTTAACCCATAATATGATAAAATTCGATTTGATTTTGTTAACGGCATTAAATCAGCTATTGTACCAAGCATTACAAGAGGTAAATATTCTTTTAAAAACTTTTCATAATTTTTTAATTCTTTAAATATATCATTAAATAATGAGATACGTGATTTTAGTTGAATATTATCTAATAAATTTATTAATGAATTTTTAAATAAATTATTAAAAGGATGTAAAATTTTTATGTTTTTATTTAATAAGGTATTTAAAAATTTTTTATAATTTGTTGTGCTTTCATTGTAAAAGTAATAAAAGTCATAATTATAATTTTTAAAATCATCGAGTTCTTTGATAATAATATTATCAATTTTAATTAAGTTTTTAAAAATATGAATATTTAATTCATTGTCTTGAACATATAAAAGTGAAATTGATTTATTGAAAAATTTTGATTTGTAAAAAATATAACCAAAAATAAAATGAAAAATAACACCGCAAGCAGCAATGTTTGTAAAATTAATATTTTTTTCATTTTTTGGATTTACTATTGCGTGTGCTTTTGGTAAATTAGCTAATGGTTGATGATGATCAATTATAATAGAGTCAATACCTATTTTATTTAATTGATCGACTTCATCAATATTTGTGATTCCACAATCAACTGAAATGCATAATTTAAAATTTTTATTTATCCACGAATCAAATTTTTTACTATTTAATCCAAATGGTTCATCATTTATCGGAATTTCATATTCTACATCTGCACCTAGATTTTTTAAAAAGTCTAAAAGAATAACTGTTGAGGTGGTTCCATCAACATCAATATCACCAAAGATAATTATTTTTTCATTATTTTTTATTGCTTTATCTATTCTTTTATATGCTGTTATTATATCCTGAAATAAAAATGGAGAAAATAAATTTTCAATTAAAGGTGATAAAAATTCTATTGTTTCTTCTTCAGTAAAACCTCTTCTGTTAAGTATTGAAAGAATAATTGGATCAATTCCTTTTGACATCCACTTTTTAATAAATTCTACGTTTAAAGATTTTTTAATAAGTTCCATTAATATCTATATAATCCTAATTTTTTTTTGATTAAATAATAGTATAAATGATTTAATAATTAAATTTGATTATATTATTTTAGAGATAATTTAATTATTTTATTCACGAATATCTTTATACAAAAGAGTCAATATATACTTGTCATCAGAATAAGCCATATTAATCTGGATTACGTTAACTTCATTTTCATATAACCATAAATTAACTTGTTCTTCCAGCCAATTTTTGTTTGAAAGAGGTTCAAAAATTTTAATTTTAAGATTTGATGTTTTATTTAAAGTATTATTATATATCATAATATGAATATATCACATTTTTCTAAAAAAAAAAAATATTATTTAAAGAGTATAAAAAAATATTAAATATTTTGATTTATTTTAGATCTTTTAAAGTTTCTTTTACTGCTTTTTTAGTTTCTTTTAAAAATGGTTTTTTGAATAGTGCAGAGGATATAGTAAAAGTAAAAATTGATCCAAGAAATGTAAATCCGGCTAAAATAAGAATTGAATGAAATAAACTAAAGTTAAAAAAATCTTTAAATAAAA
>CAZYID010000218.1:0-2118 GCA_964646595.1 uncultured Spirochaetales bacterium
TAATATATTCTATAAATCCATCAAGAAAATCTTTATAATAATTTATTTTATCTAATTTATTATAGTAAATATTAAAATATTTTGTTCTGCTAATATTTTTAAAATATTTTTTACCGGGTATATTATTTAAATCATTTTTATCTTGAGAATGAAAATGAAATACTATAAATATATTGATTATTAAAATAATTAAAAATTGTTTTTTCTTCATTTTATTCCTCTTTTAATATTTATTTTTCTAATGCATTTTGAACTTTCTCAGCAAATTCATCTAAATCTTCATGTAAAACAAATGTCATTTCATTGTCATATTGTGTAGGTTCTAAATTAACTAATACTGATGGTACTTTTTCTGATAATTCTATAGCAAATTTTGAAGTTGGCTGAACATTTAATGAAGTCCCTAATATTAAAATTAAATCAGATTTTGGATGATTGTTAAGCACTTCATAAAATGCTTCTGGTATTTCTTCTCCAAAAAAAACTACATCAGGTTTTATTAAACCTCCGCATTCACAGTGGGGAATAATACCATCCAAAACCATTGGTTCATAATCTGAAAAATTATACTCATTATCACATTCCATACAATGAGCAGTTCTAAAAGTGCCATGACATTCCATGACTTTTGCTGAGCCTGCAATATGGTGCAGCATATCAGAGTTTTGGGTAACCACAAGTGATATTTTATTTTTCTGTTCTAACCAGGCAATAAATTCATGGCATTTTGTAGGATTAGCATATTGTGAGATCATATTTTTTGTTAACTCATAAAATGGTATAGGATTATCTAAGAAATAATCCAAATCAAAAATAGCTTCCGGATAAGGTAAATCATAGTTTTGTTCTATTAAATTATATAGGCCATCTGAACTTCGAAAATCAAGTATTCCGCTGTTTGTACTAATTCCTGCACCGGTAAAAACCACGATATTATTTGATTTTTTAATTAAATTAATAACTTTTTCTATCATCTATATTGTCCTTTGCAATAAATGACACATTACAATATATATATATTATTTTTTTTTTTATAAAATTAAAGAGTTTGATAATTATTTTGAAAACTATTTTGATAATTTTAATAAAGAATTCAAAAATTCCTTCAATAATTAAATCAGCAATATGAATCATATATCAAATCCAAAAATATTAAATTTTTTATAAAATTTATTAATAAAAATATAATATCAATTTATGTAATTTTTAACAATTATATAAATTACAAATATATAAATTCAGTAATTTTTTTATTATTAATTGTATAATAAAATTTAAAAAAGGAGTAAAAATGCAAGGGACAAAAGATAATAAAAAAAATAATTTTTTTAATGATACTAAAGATGGATTTAAGAATGAAATTAAATATATAAGAGAAAATGTAAAAAAAAGGGATTATAAAACTCTCCTTCCTTCAAGTGTATGGTTTATTGTAAGATTTTGTATTTACGGCTGTTTTGGAATGGTTAATGAAATAATATTTACTGACTTTATTAGAATGATTAATAAAATTTCATTTTTAAGATTTTTGGTTAATGGTTTTTTAAAAATGAATTTTCCTCCTAATGTTCCATCACAGGTTGAACAGATGTCATGGAATGTTCTTGCTATGTTTTCAATGACATCATTCTGGTTGTTTTTTGTTTACGCCTGGGGATTTATGAATGTAGAATTTGTTTATAGAATTTTAAGAAAAACTTCATTGTATAATTATAATATTGTTATTAAAAAAAATAATAGGGTTGCAATAGGCTCTGTTCCTGAAAAAATATTAAAAACATTTATCCGATTATCAATTTTTACATTAATAATATTTATTACAGAATATGTTTTTGGGTGGATATATAAAGGCCTTTTTAAAATGTTTATATGGGAGTATGATGGTATTTTAAAAACAACAACAGTTTTAATATTACCTTCATGGTTTATAGCATCATATTTTGTAGAGAAAATTGTACAAAAATTTAGTGAAAGTGATATTGAAAATGCATTTATTACAAATAATATTATTGAAATGGAAAATATTATAAAAAAGAAAAAAGAGGATAGAAGTTATTAATTAATTAATATTTTTAAATTTTTGTGGTATGTTATGAATAAAAATTGAAATATTTTTTA
>CAZYID010000218.1:2218-5638 GCA_964646595.1 uncultured Spirochaetales bacterium
GAACTTTTAAATATGCCCAATGCTTATGGAATCGAAGTAAATTATGCAGTAAAAGCGAATTCAAATAAAGCTCTTCTGCAATTAATATATAATCAATCTTTATTATTTGATGCAAGTTCTTTAAATGAAGTAAAAAGAATCAATTCGGCAAATATACCTTTAAATAAAATAATGCTTACAACACAGGAAGTCCCTGAAGGTAATGATAGAAAAGATTTAGAAAAAATGATGAAAAAAGGATTGAAATATAATATTTGTTCTTATAGACAGCTTTCACTGATAGCGGATTTTGCAGCATTAAATAATATACAGTTATCATTTAGAGTTCATCCTGGAGTTGGGTCCGGTGAATCATCAACCAGGAATACTGGAGATAAATATTCATGCTTTGGTGTACATTTATTGGATATCAAAAAAGCATTGGATTATGCAAAATCAAAGAATTTAATTTTTAATGAAGTTCATGTACATATTGGTTCAGGAGCTGATCCTGTTATCTGGAGGGAAAACATTGACAGGGAATTATCTTTTGTTGAAAAATATTTTCCGGATGCAAAATATGTTAATTTTGGCGGCGGTTTAAAAGTTGCAAGAATGCCGGATGAAAAAAAAGCTGATATAAAATCTCTGGGAACATATGCTAAACAGAAGATAGAAGAATTTTATAAAAGAACAGGCAGAAAACTAATTATGAAAATTGAACCAGGCACATTTGTTGTAGCAAATGCAGGATATTTAATTACAAAAGTTATTGATATAAAGCAGACAGGAGAAGACGGTTTTACTTTTATTGTCACAAACGGTGGTATGGAAGTCAACGCACGGCCATTATTGTACGGCTCAAAACATCCTTTTTATTTAATATCAAAAAAAGGTAAAATAATATCAAATGAATTTAATTTAAAAAGTCTTGATAAAGTAAATGATCAGAGAATAATTGTTGGAAGATGCTGTGAAAGTGGGGACTCTCAATGCCTTGATGATACCGGGCATATTGAACCAAGAGTTATGGGAAAACCGGAAATAAATGATTTTGTTATTATCGGAGGCTGTGGAGCTTACTGTTCTGCTATGACTCCATTTAATTATAATTCTCACAATCAGGTTGCAGAACTATTATTAAGAAAAAATGGTAAAAATATTGATTTGATAAGGAAAAGGCAGACGCTTAAACAGATTTATATCAATGAAATAAATTTAAGGAAATTTAAATGACTTTAAAAGAAATTACAAATAATAAACCTGTTTTAAAAATGCAGGGTTGCGGTAATGATTTTGTAGTTTTGTTTGATTTGGATGATAAATTAAATCAGGATATTGTAAAAAAGATTTGTTCTCTGCATTATGGTGTAGGTTCTGACGGCCTTATTGCAGTTATGACTTCAAGAAAAAAAGAAGCAACCTACAGAATGAAGTTTTATAATCCTGATGGTTCTTTAGCAGAGATGTGCGGTAACGGTATAAGATGTTTTAGTAAATATCTTTTAGATCTTGGTTTAATAGAAAAAGGAAAAGAGATTCCATTTGATACAGATGCAGGTTTAATCATATGTATAATTTTAGAAAACAATAAAAAGGAAGCTAATATTAAAGTTAACATGGGTAAACCAATTTTATATGATCCTTCTCAAGTTTCAATGTCACCATCTGCCGCTGGTATGGTCAAAGGGAGAATAGAAAAATTTGATTTTACTTTTGTGTCTATGGGCAATCCGCATGCAGTTATTTTTACTGATAATCCGGAAAATGATGTTAAAAAATATGGTTCAATTATAGAAAAAAACTTGAATATTTTCCCGAAAAAAACAAATGTTGAATTCGTTAAAGTAAACTCTAAAAATGATTTATCTATGTTTGTCTGGGAACGCGGAGCAGGCGAAACTTTAGCATGTGGAACCGGAGCATGTGCAACTTTAGTTGCATCGTGTATTAATAATTTTTCTGATAATAAAGCAGTTATTCATTTACTCGGCGGTAATTTAACTATTGAATGGCAGGGTAATGATTATCCTGTATTTATGACCGGCGGTGCGGAAAATGTTTTTGAAATAAATGTAGACAGTCTTGATAAATATCTTTTATCATAATATATATATATATTATTTTTTTTCTTTTTTCTTTCTTCTCATTTTTTATTTTCTTTTCCTGCGAATTATCTGCATAATATGTTTCTCCCACAATAAACGTATATTGATTTTCTTAGGGAAAATAGAACATTTATTGAGGGAAACATATTAACAGCAGATAATTAAATGTCAAATGGAGGAAGTAACAAATGAAGCACAAAGGAAAGCGAGCCATGAGCCGCCACCAGGCTCATGACCTCCCGGAGGGCACCCTTTATTGTGCATTAATATTCTCAATCTCTTTTTCCCATTTATAATATAATCTAACAAGTTTGTCTTCCAATGCATCTTTATCAGGATCAATTGTGCTTCCTGTTTCTTCATACCATTGAAGCATCATTTTTAAACCTTCAGTTAAGGCAATTGTTGCTTCAAAACCGGGAATATCTTTCTTTATTTTTGAATTATCAAATAATCCGGAATATGTTTTTTCCAGATAAAGATGAGCGAATAATTTTGGGTCTGCTTTATATAATAAGGATGAAGGGATATTTACTAGTTTAACTTCTTTACCAATAAGTTTTCCAAACTCCAGATAAAGGTCCCGCCAAAGATTACGAAATTCACTTGTGATATGATAGGATTTACTATAGCATTTTGCGTTTTTAATTGTACCGATAAAACCTCTTGCCAGGTCTGGAGTAAATGTAAAACTCCAGGGAGTTGTACCATCACCAAACATAATAAGTGGTTTCCCCTGTTTGATTCTTTCAACAATACCATAATTTTGACGAAGTACTCCTAAATTTGTTGAACCTGGTCCGAAAGTCAGAGAAGGTCGGATAATCGTTATATTTAATTGATTTTTTTTACTTTCATTGTTTAAATAGCGTTCCATTTCTGCTTTATGAAATGCATAACTAAAAGAAGGATCTTCATAAAGGTCCTCTGCATCTTCACATGTAGGAACTGATTTATAAGGTCGTTGATAAGCAGCACAACTTGAGCAAAAAATAAAATGTTCGGTATTATCTTTTAGTGCCCTGATAGTTGACTCTGCATTATCTTTGTTATAACAAATCATATCAATTGCAGCATCAAACTTTTTATTTTTTAGAGAAGTTTCAAATTGTTCTTGATCCTGACGATCACCTGTTATTTGTGTGACGTCATCTTTAAAAACCAAATTTTTTTTTCCTCTATTATATAAAACTACTTCATTTCCCTGTTTAAGTAACTGGTTAACTATTTCTCGACTGATGACACCTGTTCCGCCAATTATTAATATTTTCATTATTTTATTTTTCCTTAATTAAATGTGTGTAATATTTTAATATATAGATTTTAGTAAAAT
>CAZYID010000219.1:0-5548 GCA_964646595.1 uncultured Spirochaetales bacterium
GTAAATATTCTTTTTCTAATTCTATACTATCTTTAAAAATATATGTATATGCTCCATATTCATTATAATACTTTTCTGCTAATCTTAAATAATTTTGTAATTTATCTTTATCTTCCTGGAAAATTATAAAATCAACTAAAAATTCATTATTATATTTTTCAATAATACTTTTTTTTGTATCTGGTTTTAAAAGTACATGTAAAAGTTTTGAGAAAGCTCTGTCCCCCGAATAATTTAATCCGTCCCTATATAAATCATAATAGTTTTTATTTCTAATAAAAATTTCATTTAATCTATTTAAAAAATTAATATCTACTTCTTTTTTACTATAAACAAATAATTTAAAAAAGATTTCATTATTACAGTCTATAAAAGTATTAAAAAAATTTAAAATTTGAAAATTAGAAAAATCATCAATCATTAATAAAGAAGCTAAGTTATAAAATGGAGTACTTTCTAATACATGTAAATCGCTCTTGTTTTTTATAATATAAAAATTTGATTTATCATAATTAAAATAATCTGTATTAAAAACATAATTTTTTTTATTTTCAAGATAATAATATATTTTATTTATTTCAATAAAGTTTAAATTATTAACCTGATATGATAAATACGGAGATTTCTTCCCGTAAATATAACCTTGTTTATTAAAAATATTTCTTAATTCAGTATTCGCAAGAACATGCAGATGATAAAAGTTAGAATATCCCAGCAAATGATTTTTATCAAGCAAATCAATTGTTTTTATAATTTTAGTATAATCATCATAAGGAAGCCCGATCATAAAATCAATAAGAGGCTTAATTCCGTTATCTAATAATTTTTTTGACAATTCGATAGGATTAAAATTAATTTTAGTTCTGCCAAGTTCATTAAAAGACTTAAGATTTAAAGTTTGAACGCCAAATTCTAGGTCAGTAAATCCGGATTCTTTCATTAATATAATATCATCCTGATCCAGCAATTCAGCCCTAACCTCGCCAAATATTTTAATATTTTTTTTAGTTTTATTTTTTATTTTTATTATATAATTTAAATAATCTCTAAACTGCTTTTTGTCTCTATTTAATGTTGGAGCAAGCAAATATATTTCATCAATATTTTTTTTATAAATCTCATTAATGCATTTTTTAAATATTTCAAAATCAATAGTAGTAATATTGCTGCGAAATTTATTATAAGCACAATAATTACATTTATAAGGGCAACCTCGTTCAATCTCAAAATAAAACAATCTGTCAGTTTTATAATCATCAGAAATTTTTATATATGTATAAATAAATTCATTAAAATCAACGTACTTTTTATTTGATAAAAATTTATTTTTAAAATTATTTTTCTGAGTTATATTATTTATCAAATCCAGCATTAAATATTCACCTTCATTTTCAATATAATAATCAAAATAATTGCCTTGAAATAGATACTCATTCTGTTGAGATATTTCCGGCCCACCGGTAATTGTCAATATTCCATTCGTTTTTAATTTTAAAGAGATATCCATATTTCTATCAATATTCCAAAGATAAGAAGAAAATCCAACAATGTCCGGTTTTAATTTAATAATTTCATTTACTAAAGCATTATTATTAAAATTCTCAATAATACTTCTTGGTAATCTGATAATCTCAATATTATTTATTTTTTGTTTTAAAATAATCGAATCAATATAATAAGAAAAGGTTTGCGAATTCCCTCGCTGAAAATCTTTATAAAAATCCGGAATTGGAAAATTTAATAATAATAACTTTATTTTTTTCACAAAAAAACTCTAGCAAAAAAAATTAAGAAAATAAACAATTTAATACTTGCAAAAAAATAAAGTTATTCTATAATAGCATTATTCTCCCACTATTTTAAAAAGATATAATCTCAAGCCTTTCTATAAAGAAGAAAGAAAAAAAAAGAAAGAAGAAAGTTATTTAAATTAAAAAGGAGTTTACTATTATGGAAGAATCAATGCAAAATTTACCGGATCACATTAAAAGACATTTAGAATCCGTTTTAAAATCATCAGGCTTACCGGACACTGAAGATTCTTATGAAAAAATCTCTAAAATCTGGCTTGAAAAAAAAGAGATGTTTGAAGGGCAGACAAAAAATCTTGATATGATTGAAGTTGAAACATTTAGTCTCGATGATAAAAGAGCAAGTTTAATACTTACATATTCCGGCTCTCTTATAAGTTTAGGAACTTCAATGAATGATAAAAGATGGATGGAATATGCAAGTATAAAATTAAGAAATGATGTTCCTGATATAGTAAAAGCAGACAAAACCGCACTTACAGAAGATATGGCAGTCAATCAATGTATTAAATTTAGTGAAGGCCCAATAAAAAACACTTCTGCTGTTTTTAAAATTACAACTTTTAATGAAGATGTATCCATTGATGAACAGGAAAAAAGAATTAGAGAAGCTACTATTTTTCTTACAAACGGATTTGTTAAAATCAATCGTTCTATTATTAGTCCGGGCGAAAGTATTCCTGATCAATTTAATTTAAACTCAATAATTTCATATATTGCAAGTAAAAATGAAATTACTAAAAAATTAACAAGACAAGTACTTGAAGATTATTTAATGATTTTAGAATCCGGAATGCTTTTAAAAGAAAAAGTTAAAGTCGGTAAAATAGGTCAATTACATATAAAGATAAAACCTGCTCAAAAAGCAAGAGTTGGAATAAATCCGGCAACTGGAGAAGAAATAACTATAAAAGCAAAACCGGAAGTTTATGTGCCAAAAATGTCATTTAGTAAATATTTAAAAGAAAAATCATCAAATGTTGAGATTTAAAATAAACAATGATATTATATTATTTTAAAACAATTTTGGAGTTTTCTTATGGACGAAACAATCCGCGGTGAAAGTAATCTCGGGCAAAGATTAGGCAAATTACCTAAATCAGAGTCAAGCTTTTTAGTTTTTAAAGGTAAAACAATCCCTGTAGTAGCAAAAATAACTATGGGCAGATCAGAACTTAATGACATAATGATTGATGACACACTAGCTTCACGAAATCATGCAATTATACAGAAAATTAGAAATGACTATTATATTAAAGATTTAAACAGCACTAACGGGACTCTTGTTAACAACGAATTAGTTCCAAAAGACAAATATGTAAAACTAAAAATGAATGATGCTATTAAAATAGGCAGAACCGAACTAACTTTTAAATAAACCTTTTAATCAAATTAACCTGTGATACTTTATTCTTTGGATGTTTTTTCAATGGCTGATAATATATTAAATAAATCTTCCTGTTTTTCCTTACTCAAAGAAATAGATTTTAAATGTCAAAAATGCTCTCTTTGCTGCAGGAAATTTCCGGGGGCAGTTTACTTAACTAATGAAGATATAAATAAAATTATTAATTATTTAAAAATAGATAAAATTCAATTTTTAAAAAAATACTGCAGAGGTATTGAGAAAAACGGAAAGAAAATAATAAGTTTAATAGAAAAACCCAATTATGACTGTGTTTTCTGGAGCAGCCAATGCTTAATTTATCCTGCAAGACCCACTCAATGCATAACATATCCTTTTTGGCCTACAATAATACAATCCAAGGAAAGATGGAAAGAAGAAGCTAATTACTGTAAAGGAATAAATAAAGAAGGGAATTTAACTTTAAGACAAAAAATAAAATATTATCTAGCTGAAAAAAATGCCAGATATGTAGAATATAAAAATTAACGGTTTTCTACTATTATTTTAATTCTATTTGGACTTGTGGATAAAACTTCAAAACCTTTTGGGCTTTTTGTTATATTAACTTCATACGAATATTCCCCGGGATAAACAACATTAGCACAATCTATACTTAATACAAAATCATCTTTAGTCACACCTGAAATAGTTTTCTTAGGTCCTTTAAACGTAACCAATATTTCATTAATAACTCTGCCTTTAAATTGCTGTTTTAAATTTAAAAAATTAGCTTCATTAAATTTTAATTTAACAACATCAGTTTCTTCAACAATCTCATAAAATATTTCTGCTTTCCCGAGTATTTTAACACTTTTATAATCAGAAGTAAGATTGACCTGTCTTCTAAAAGATTCGGTTACTCCTTCCAAATTTATTGTTTCGGTTTTTACAGAATCAATTTTATTCAAAATATTTTCAGGTCCTTGAATTCTCACACTTGAAGGTTCAACAGATGAACTTTTTTCAATATATCCATTTGCGGGCAATCCAATAGAGTTAATCATTATGGCTACATTTTTCTCGCTTAATCTATCTATAATTACTTCTATTTCTTTTGGATCAACTTTAATAGTACTAAAAAATGATTTCATTGATCTGGGAATATCCCAATCCAATTTTACATCATAACGATTTGGATTTTTTATATCCTTTAAATCCAATCTAACATTAAAATCCTCTTCAGTAATCTTATTAAAAACATCCTGTTTATCTTTTGCAATAATTTTAATATTTTCAGGAATGTTATTTGAAATCACCAAATAGTCTTTTAAATTTTCAATTTTTAAATCACTTGAATATATTTTTGTACTTCGTTGAAATATTGAAATAAAAAAAAACATTGTAAAAGCAAGAAAAAAACACATTATTTTTATTTTAAAATTAGCAAAAATTTTACTTTTTAAATCTTTTACAACTTCATTTTTATTAAATTTCTTCATTAATCATATCCTCATCAATCATTTCCTCTTCATATTCCAGTAAAACCATTAATTCTTTTTTTAATAAATCAATATCATAATTTGTAAACAATTTACCGTCATAAGCTAAACTTATTTTTCCTGTCTCTTCTGAAACAACAATAATAACGGCATCAGATTCTTCACTTATTCCCAAAGCAGCTCTATGCCGTGTTCCATAGTCTTTTTTTATTTGATCAGAATCACTTAAAGGTAAAAAACATCCCGCTGCTATAATAGTATCATTTTTAATTATTATTGCACCATCATGAAGAGGAGTTTTATTAGAAAAAATAGTTAAAAGCAATGAAGTGCTGACTGTTGCATTTAATAAAGTTCCGCTTTCGGCTATATTCCTTAAACCTACATTTCTTTCAAAAACTATTAATGATCCTGTATGAAGTATTTGGAAATTTTGAACTGCATTAATTATACTTGTAATAACTTTGGGGTCTTTCCTAATAAAACTACTCATCCAGCTTGATTGCCCCAATTTTATTAAAACTCTTCTTAATTCAGGTTGAAATAGAATAATAATTGCTATTACTACAACCTCTGCTATTTTATCTAAAAACCAGGAAAATGTAGTAAGCGATAAAAGACGGGAAAGTAAATAAAAAAACACAAAAATAAACAGTCCTCTAATAACCTGTACTGCTTTTGTTTGAGCTAAAATCTGGTAAAAAATATAAAAAACAAAAGTAATTACAATTATATCAAGAAAGGAAAGTAAAAAATTTAATATAATCTGATAAACAGGCAGATGAAGCCATATCATTTATTATCTATCCCTTTTACATTTCTTCGTCAATATTTCTAATAGCATCAATAATATTAACCATTGTTACTGCTTGTTCAACATCATCAACTCT
>CAZYID010000220.1:0-5387 GCA_964646595.1 uncultured Spirochaetales bacterium
TCTGCTCCTACAAAGAATAATCTTTTATTCTGACTTTTTGTTTCACTATTAAATGTTGCAACAGGAATTCCAGCATCTACAGCTTTGTTGATGAAAGGAACTATACCCGCTTCTCCTGCGATACAAACTATAGCATCATATTGTTGCACCATTGCAGCTTCAATTGCTTGGCTAAAAACATCAGTTGTATGCTGTGCGCCAGCATCAATCCAATCAACAGTACAATTATAAGCTTTAAGCTCTTTTGCTGCTTCATGTGTACCAGCTTTTACGGGGATCCAGAAAGGATTGTTTTCTAAACCAAGCACAGCAATCCTAATTGGTTTACTTGATTTTTGAAGAGGTTTTACTTTGCCTTCATCAGGAACAGGATATAATACACTGCTAAATGAAGGTCCTTTAGGTAATGTTTTCTTTTTCTTTTTACCCCATGAATTTAAAAATAAAATTGAAAATGATAAAAACAAAGTGATACATAATAAAATAATTCTTTTTTTTCTCATAAAGTACTCCTTTTTTTTATTTTTTTATATATATACCTGAATCAACGATTCGGTTTATATTCAAATAAAATAATTAAACAGTAAATGACCTTATAATTATTAATTAATTTATTTTCTCCCAGCATGTTTACGCAGCTGATCAATCCCAACAGCAAGTATAATTACGATACCAATTGATATTGTTTGCATATATATAGGAAAATGCAATAACACAAAAGCATTCCGTAGCAGAGCCATTATTGCTGCTCCTATAGCTGCTCCAAAAACAGTACCTTCTCCGCCCATTAAACTTGCACCTCCAATAACAACTGCAGCAATAACATTTAATTCATCCCCCTGTCCATAGTTAGTAGCTGCTGTATTGAGTAAACCAGATGTTATTATTCCTGCAAGTGCACACAAACCACCAGTTATTGTATAAACAAAAATCTTAATCATATTTACATTAACACCGGATAACCGAGCAGCATCTTCATTACTGCCAACTGCATAAATCTGTCTTCCTAAAACTGTATTTTTAAGGAATAACGTAAAAACAATGACCAGTATTATCATCAATATAACAGGAAAAGGAACAGGGCCTATATAACCTGCTCCAATAAAGTTCACAACTTCATTGGTCATTGGAATATTACTTGATACAGTACCTTTAACACCGGTTGAAAGTAAATAAGTAAGACCACGAGCAACACTAAGCATACCTAAAGTTGTAATAAAGGGTGTTACCCTAAATTTAGATATTATTAAACCATTAGTAAGCCCAAGAGTGAATCCCAATATAAATCCCATTAATAGTGAGAGAAATGGATTAAAACCATGATACATTAAGCGTGCTGTAGCCATTCCAGTAACAGCAAGCAATGAGCCTACAGAAAGATCAATACCAGCAGTAATTATAACCATAGTCATCCCGATTGCCATAATTGCTATTGTAGACATACTACGTAAAACATTAAAAATATTTAATGCACTTAAGAAATATGGACTTGCTATAGTCATAATTATTGCAATTAAAATCATTGCACCAAAAACTCCAGTTTCTCTAGCACGAAATATTTTTGAAATGATGTTTTTTTGATTAATAAAATTATTACTTTTAATTTGTGTACTACTACTCATTACTATCCCCTTTAATATTTTAACTACATTTATAATATTTTTTATTATAAATGTAGTTAAAAAAACAGTATTTTTTAAAATTTAAAATAAATATTTTATTTTAGATTTAAGTTTGAATTGAAAAACTTTACTTAAATATTTTTTACTTAAGTATAAACTGTTTTTTTATAATTAATTTTTTTATAATATTTCCCTATTTATAAACAATAAATAGGATTAGTTATCTAAAAATGTTAAATATATTAATAATAAATAAAGCAATAATCATGCCATTAAATATTAAATTATATTCTAATTATAGATATAACAATAATTTATGAGACATTTTTACTAAAATTTTTTATATACTTATTAAATTAATATATATTTTTATTACACCCCTTTTACCCAATATTTACTCATTTAAGGGGCGTTTCCTACTCATAACTACTATGATAGAATAATTTCAAGGATAAATTATTCTATCATAGTAGTTATGAGTAGAATAATTTATCCTTGAAATTATAAAAAAATAATGTATTATATTTTATGGCATTTACAATACTCATAGTTGATGATGAATATGAAGTCTGTTTATCTCTAAGTGAAGTACTAACTTCTAAAGGATATAATACTCTTTTTCAAGAAAATCCATTAAAAGTAATGGATGTTTTAAAAAAAAACAAAATTGATTTAATAATTATGGATATTAAAATGCCACAAATGAATGGTATAGATTTATTAAAAATTATTAAAAAAGAATTAATCCATATTCCAATCATAATAATATCTGGATATGCAACAGTAGATAATGCAGTGAAAGCTATGAAATATGGAGCAATAAATCTTTATACCAAGCCAATCGAATTACCTGAACTCCTTTCAGAAATTGAACAATTATCGATAAACATTCAAAATAAACAGAATAACATTTATGATTCTAAGATAATTACTCATAATAAAGAGATGCATAAAATATTAGACCTTATGAAAAAAGCAGCGCCTACTGATGCACCGGTGTTAATCACTGGAGAAAGTGGAACTGGTAAGGAGCTTATTGCTTCTTCTTTACATAATCTAAGTCAACGTAAAAATAAACCTTATATTACAATAAATTGTGCAGCTATTCCTGATAGCTTATTGGAGAGTGAACTTTTTGGACATGAAAAAGGCTCTTTTACAGATGCAAAATCACAGCGAAAAGGAAAGTTTGAAATTGCTGCAAGTGGTAGTATTTTTCTTGATGAAATAGGAGATATGAGTTTAAAAACTCAGGCAAAAATGTTACGAGTTTTACAGGAAAAACAATTTTCTCGGATTGGTGGATCAGAATTAATAAAGGCAAACTCTAGAGTAATTGCTGCTACTAATAAAAATTTAACAGAAATGATAAAACAAGGATCATTTAGAGAAGATCTATATTTTAGATGTTCTGTTATTACTCTCCATCTACCACCATTAAGGGAAAGAAAAGAAGATATTATTTCATTAACAGAATATTTTCTTTCACATTTTAATAGAGTATATTCCAAGAATATTAAAAGTATTTCAAACGATGTACAAACTATTCTTTTAGAACATAAATGGACAGGAAATATTCGTGAGTTAAAAAATTTTATTGAAAGAGCTGTTATTTTCAGTGATACTAATATTATTGATATGAAAAATATTCCATCTCAATATAAGACAATAATTACAAATAAAAATGAAAATCTTGATGAAAAATTTAAAGAAATAAGTAAAAATATGATCCTAGAAGCACTTGCAAAAACTAATGGAATAAAGAAAAAAGCAGCCAGCCTTCTTAACATCAATCGAAAAACTCTCTACAATAGAATGAAAAAACTGGAAATTAAATGATTAATAAAAAATCAAATTTTTTATTACAGATGAAAAATATTCGTGTAGTATATGGTGAAAATAAGGTATTAAATGGGATTGATTTTGATCTTTATAAAGGAGAAATCCATGCACTTGTAGGTGATTATGAATCAGGAAAATCTTCTCTTGTAAAACTATTAAGTGGTGTAGTAAAAAAAAAAGAAGGTGAAATTTTTTTTGAAGGGAAAAAAATAGATAATTTTACTCCAAAGATAGCCATAAAAAATAGAATTGGTATTGTATATCAAAATCTTAATATTATGCCGTCTCTTAATGCTATAGAAAATATATTTACAGGTTATATGATTCGTAATAGGTTTGGATTGATAAAACATAAGCAAATGTATAAAATGACAAACAATCTTTTTAAAGAATTAAACTTTGATATTGATATTGAATTACCAACATATAAATTAAATATCAGTCAGCGTTATATGATTAATTTTGCAAGAATATTAATGATGAATCCAAAAATCATGATACTTGATGAATTATCAACTAAACTTTCCTCTCAGATAATGAAAAATGTTTTTAGAGTACTATTTAATTATAAGAAGAAAGGAGTAGGGATCATTTATATATCTCAAAATATCGAAGATATATTAAAATTAGCTGACCGTGTAACAATATTAAAAAATGGTTATCGAAGGGGTACAGAAGAGGTTAAAAATCTCAATATGCCTAGATTATTTCAACTAAGATATCCATTTATTATTGATAATGAAAAACTTTCTCAAAATAAAAGTAAATTATTCCTCATCACAAGATATCTGGAAAACATTATTCAGCATTTTCCAATAGGTGTTATTATCCTTGATGCTAATGGAATTATACAAATAATGAATTATGCAGCTATTGAAATTCTTGATTATAAAGAAGGAAATATTACTGATATTTCAATTAAAGAGATATTAGACCAGATGAATTTTGAACGTAAAGATGAAATTGTAAATATGATCTATAAAAGAAAGATATATTCTTGGGAAGAGATTACTATAGGTGCTAATAAATTATGTAAAGTTGAATTATTCCCTCTAAAGGATGAAGATGCTACATTTTTAGGTACTTCTATTCTTATTCAGGATATATCAATTGATCATTATCTAAAAGATTATATGATTCAGAGTGAAAAGATGGCATCTGTTGCGGAATTAGCTGTAGGAGTAGCACATGAAATAAATAATCCTCTTTTTATTATAAAAAATTATATTGAGGTGCTTAAAGATATAAAAATTAATAAAAATGGTAAAATAAAGCTAAGTAAAATTGAAAAAGAATTACAGAGGATTACACAGATAATTAAAAATCTCCTCTCTTTTTCTAGAATGAATGAATTACCGGAAAGAAAAATAAACCTTGTAAGTATTATTGAAGAAGTTCTTATACTTTTACAGCATAAGCTATTAAAAAAGAAAATTAATTTAAAAAAGAATATTAATGATAATAAAATTGAAATTAAAGGAGATGAAAACCGACTTAAACAACTCTTTATTAATTTAATTAATAATGGTATTGAGGCTGTTTTAGATTATGGAACAATTAAAATAGATATATCTATAGATTCTAATAATGATTTTGTAGAAATAAGTATTACTGATAATGGGTATGGTATACCTGATGATATAAAGAATAATATTTTTAATCCTTTTTTTACTACAAAATTAAATAAAATAAATACCGGATTGGGTTTATCAATTTGCCAACATATTATAGAAGAGCATAATGGGGTTATATCATTTTCAAGTATTCCTGGGAAAAAAACTAAATTTATTGTATGTTTTCCTCTTGGACCTGCTTAAGTAAAAATAAATCTATACTCTTTTTGATTCTTTCGTAAAATAGTTGCAATTAACAAAAATGTATAAAAAAAAGCATTGATTACCGTTTATTAATTAACCAAAAAAA
>CAZYID010000221.1:0-5372 GCA_964646595.1 uncultured Spirochaetales bacterium
GTTAAATATAGAAAATCAAATTTTTGAAGATGATATGTCTAAAGATCAAAATGAAGTAGCATTTGATGAATTATTGTTAACACCTGAAGAATTTATAATTACTGATTCAAAGTCTTTTGATATTACAAATGATTATCTGGAATTTATGCCAATGAAAAAATATGAATTGCCGGATAAAAATATAGTAAGTAAAGAATATGAAAATATTTTAGTAAATGAAATACAAGAAAGTTTAAAATTTAATTTTGAAAAAAGAAAAAGTAGGAATAATAAATGAATAATAAAATTTTAATTTTTATTTTTTTTATTTTGATCGGTTGTAAAACTACCGGCAATATTAAAGAAAGTAATAAAGAAAACAATATATCAAAGAATTTAAAAGTTAAAGAAGTTAAGATTCCCACAAAAAAAGAAAAAGATGAAAAATTAAATATAGATTATGATCTTGAGGATAAATCTGAAGATAAAACAAATGTTTATATTAAACAAGATAATAAAAAATCTGATATAAAAAGTTCAGAATCTAAAGATACAAACAAATTTCAAATAAAAGAGTTTAAATTAAAAGAAGTTGAGATTGAGAAAAGTAAAGAATTATTCATTTCATTAAAATATAGTGATTGGGAAATAAAGAGTATTGCACCAAATAAAATTAGATTAATCAAAAAAGAAAATTTTCAGGAGAATTCATTATTTCAGTTTAAAACGTATTCTACAGGAGTTGTAAATATCATATTTATCAGAAATGATTATGAAAATAAAATTATTTGGAGACAACCCTATAGAATTAATATTTTTTTAAAAAGTATTCCAGCAATAAAGAATAAAACAGTTTATAAAAGCAAAGAAAATGTAAATAACATTGAAAATGAAAAATCTCTTAATCAAGAAAAAAATAAAAATCCAAAGTTAAATGAAACAGAATTTAAAGATTTAAAAGAACTTGCTGATAAATATTTTGAGGAAATGAATTATAAAGATGCTAAATTGTTATATTTACAATTATTAGAAGCTGGAATTAATGATCCAGAAATTTTATATAAATTAGGGATTATTGAAAAAGAAAATAAGAATGATTTAAAAGCCAGTAATTATTTTAAATTAGGTTCAGTGGAAAAAGATTCTGATTATTCTATAAGATCTTTAATCGAATATTTAAAATTTTTAAAAAATCAAAAACAATATAATAATGCTTTAGATGCTTACTATAAGTATGGATTTATCAAAGATCTTGATAAGAAATTAGCTGAAGAATTAGATCTGTTATTATGTGATTTATTATTTTGTTTAAAAAATTATTTTAATTCTGCAAAAGAATATAGAAAATTTATTAATAATTTTCCCTATTCAAACTATTATGCTAAAGCATTATTCTTTTTAGCATATTCACTTGAGCGTTTACCAAAAAATCCAGATTTTAAAGAAGCTTATAGAATATATAAAATTATTATTGATAGATTTCCTGATACTGAATATTATCTTTTAAGTAAAAACAGATTGCTGTATCTGGATAGACATTATTTAAAAGTACATTAGTAATAAAAGAATTTAATTTTTAAATAATGGAGTTCTATTTTTAAAAAATTACTATTATTTTAAAAACCATTTTAAATATTTTAATTTATCTTTATACGGTGGATATCTTAAAGGATTATCAAAAATATTAGATTTTTTTAATATTCCTTTTTGATTAGAAAAAGCTTCAAAACTTGCTTTACCATGATACCTTCCAATACCGCTTGTACTTATACCTCCAAATGGAATATAAGGTCCTGCAATATGCATTATAGTGTCATTTACAGCACCGCCTCCAGCTTTTAATTTTTTTATTATTTCTTTTTCGGTTTTTTTATTATTTGTAAATAAATAAAATGCCAAAGGATTAGGATTATATTGAATTATATTTAATGCTTCATTTATATTTTTATACTCAATTATTGGTAACAATGGGCCAAATATTTCTTCTTTCATAATAGGATCATCTAATTTAATACTATCTATTAAAGTTGGAGAAATCATATTTTTATTTTGATCTTGATAGCCTCCAAAAATAATATTACCTTTTTTCATAAGATTTAAAAGACGCTCATAGTGTTTTTTGCTAATTATTTTTGCATAATTAATACTTTCTAGAGGATTATTTCCATAGAATTTTAATATATATTTTTTAATATAGTTTATTAATTTGTTTCTTATACTTTTATGCACCAGCAAGTAATCAGGAGCAATACATGTTTGTCCAGCGTTTATAAATTTTCCCCAGGTTATTTTTTTAGCAGCAGCATCAAGATTAGCGTCTTCTGTAACTATTGTAGGACTTTTGCCCCCTAATTCTAAAATAAAAGGAGTTAAATGATTTGCACATGCTGACATTACAATTTTCCCTACAGGTATACTTCCAGTAAAGAATACAAAGTCCCATTTTTGTTCTAATAAAAATTTATTTATATCAACTCCTCCTTCTATTACAGCTATAAAATCTTTATTGAAATATTTAGTAATCATTTTATCAATAATATTTGATGTGTTTTCAGCAAGTTCTGAAGGTTTTAAAACAGCACAGTTTCCGGCAGCTATTGCACCTATAAGTGGTGATATTAACAATTGAAAAGGGTAATTCCACGGAGCAATTATAAGTGAAATACCATAAGGTTCATTATAGATAAAACTCTTGCCCGGCTGATTTACAATTGAAGTTTTTACTTTTTTTGGTTTTGACCATTTTTTTAAATGTTTAATAAAAAAGCTGATTTCATCCAGAATAATACCAATTTCGGTTGCATAGGATTCGAACTCTGATTTATTTAAATCTTTTTTTAAAGCATCAAATATTTCAGGTTGATATTGAATAATTGCTTTTTTTAATTTTTTAAGCTGTTCTAATCGAAAATTAATATTAAAAGTTTTTCCACTATTAAAAAAATCTTTTTGCTTTTTAATTGAATCAATAATTTTTGTTTTATTTACCATTATTAAATCCTTTTTTATTATTTTTAATTATTTTATCAATTTTTTCAAGAAATTCTTTTGGATTAATTGGTTTTGTTAAACAAGATATTATTCCTGATTTAGAAACTATATTTTTATAATCATTTTCATCACAAAAACCGGTAATTGCTATTGTATAAATATTATAATTATTTAAAAAATATTTTATTCGTTTTGCAAATTTATAACCATTTTTTCCATCAAGATTTATATCGAATAATATTATTTTGGGATTAAATGATTTTACATCTTTTAGTGCTTTTTGTGGATTTGATTGAATTAATGTTTCATAACCGTTTAATTGGAGCATTTCTTCTAATTCTTTTAGGAATTCTTTATCATCATCAAATATTAAAATTTTTTTATTTTGCACAAAGCCACCTATAATTGTAAAAAATGATTTAATTATTTTTTTTAATTTTATATCTTATTTCACCAATTCTTTCTTTGACATCAATGTTTGTATCAAATGCTTTTTGATAAATTTCAAAAACCGGACTCTCTAAATTATAGTTATCTTTTTCCAACCATTTTTTAAATTTATTCCAAAAAACAAAAATATTTTCCGGATAACCTTTTCCAAGCAGTGATGCATATTCTCCTGATGGAATATTAATAGAATTTATTTTACTGCCTTTAATTTCAGTTATATCAAATGATTCTTTTGTTAATATTCCTAACTGCCATTCTTTTCCAGTTGGAAACCTGCCAATTGCAATTTCATTAAGATTTCTTTTATCAGTAATTGCTACAAATTCTTTAATAATATCAATAGCATCTTCAAATTTTCCACCTTTCCAGACATATGTAATATAATAAAAATTACCTCCTTCCCAGTTAATTATTTTATAATTTTTGTCTAGTTGTTTAATTATTGTTGGATATTTACAAGAAAAAACAATAAAAAAAAGTAGTATTAAAAAATAATATTTTTTCATTATATACTCCAAAATTAAATTTTTAAGAAATGAAGGGGGTGTGCAAAAATAAAATTAAAACAAATTATGCTTAATTTTTATTTCATTTAAATTATGATTAAATCATAATTGTCTTAAAAATTATTTTTGTACACCCCCTTCATTAAAAAAGGAGTTATCTTATGAAATTAAGTACTACATTTTTTGGTACTTAACCATAATCCATGTTTATTACATCTTGTTAAAACACTTATATTACATGGTTCTTTGCAATTGATAATAAATTCAGCAATAGGCTCCATAACAACTGCTGAGAACTCCGCTTTACCTACATAAAGATCATCAATTCTTAATTCTATCCATTGAATCCAATGATCAATTTCATTGGGATGTTTACCGCCTCCAATATCAACTTTTACTTTATGCTTATTTCCTTCAATATTTTCAATTGTAATAATTGGAAGATGCTTTTCTTTAGTTGCATCTTCATTAAAGTTTTCAGCAGTATTAATTTGATCAAACAAACTCATAAAATCCTCCATTATTTTTTTAATATATAAAGAGTTATAATAACTCTAATTAATGTTTTATATACTATTCTTACTTTCTTTATATTTTAAATATTCATCAAAAGACTGAACATAATCTTTGTTACCGGGTGCAATAATATGTGTTTTAGCATAAGAACGACCTAATCCATGAATATCACCCATATAAATTTTTTCTCCATTAACAAGTTTTTCAGCAATTTTCTTAAATTTTTTTAAAGCATTTATTTTTCTTTCTGCTTCTGTATAAGCTTGATTTATTTCTTTTTTAATATTTTCATCTCCATTTCTATAAAAGTCAGAAATTGCCCAAGCAAAGTGCCATGTTCCAAATTCTTTTGTTGTAACATTTTCATATTCAATTATATCTTTGAATTCCATATAAATTTCATTTATTTTTTTTGCTTGTTCCGGTGTTATTATTTGATCCCTTATTGCCCAGATTGTCAGTACTGCATCAAAACCTCCTTCTTTTAATTCATTTACTGCAATTTTTAATGTTTGATCAATATCAATATTTTTTATTAATACTTCATCTTGATTATAATAAATATAAGGGAAACAACTTAAAAGTAATGTTAACATTAACAGTAAAAATATTTTTTTCATTTTATTTACCTCCATTTTAATTTTAAAATAAATAATAAAAATAACAATGTTCTAATTCTTCCTTTTGTTGACTTAATTCTATATAAAACTTTATTTATTAGAGCGAAATTCAAGTTTTACAATTTGAAGCAGCAAACTTCGAATTTTACAATCTATTTTAATATTGCCTTTTATCTAACCAAAATATAATAAAATAAAACAGAAAAATTCGAAGTTTGCATCATTAATCGTTCGATGATGACAAATATTGAGTTTTTGATATTCCCCCAATTTAATGGACGATTAGTTAAGCCGATTTTTGTATTTCATA
>CAZYID010000222.1:0-5361 GCA_964646595.1 uncultured Spirochaetales bacterium
TTGTTGGAATAAATGATATTACTGACAATAAAACTTTAGCTCATTTATTAAAATACGACTCAACACAAGGTAGATTTAACGGAACTGTTTCTTATGATGATGAAAATATCATTGTTAATGGCAAAAAATATAAATGCCATGCTGCAAGGGATCCAAAACAAATCCCATGGGGTAAAGAGATAGATGTAGTTATTGAATCAACTGGTGTTTTTAGATCAAAAGAAAGCCCAAAAGGAGGCTATGGCGATCACCTAAAAAATGGAGCAAAAAAAGTTTTATTAACTGTTCCAGCAAAAGATGAAATAGACAATATGATAGTCTTGGGAGTAAACGATGATGCATTAAAAGATTCTGACAAATGTGTATCTAATGCTTCTTGTACAACGAACTGTCTTGCACCGGTAGTAAAAGTATTAAATGATAAATTTGGAGTTGTAAAAGGATTAATGACAACAATTCACTCATACACAAACGACCAAATAATTTTAGATGCTCCTCACAGTGATTTAAGAAGAGCAAGATCATGCGCTGTTTCTCAGATACCTACAACAACCGGAGCTGCAAAAGCAATTGGTAAAATAATTCCTGAATTAAAAGGGAAATTAGATGGTATTTCTGTAAGAGTTCCTACACCTACCGGATCATTAGTTGATTTTGTTGTAGAATTAAAAAAAGAAGCTTCAAAAGAAGAAATTAATGCTGCAATGAAAGAAGCAGCAAAAGGTCCTATGAAAGGTATTTTAGAATACACAGAAGATCCAATTGTATCTGTTGATGTTATTCATAGTCCAAGTTCTTCAATCTTTGATTCTTTAAGCACAATGGTAACTGGAAATCTAGTAAAAATCTTATCATGGTATGACAACGAATGGGGATACTCATGCAGAGTTGTTGAATTAGCTGTAAAAATTTCAAAATAAATTATTATATTTCTATAATGATTCCAACCATCTTTTTAGATGGTTGGAATTCTTTTATTAAATAGTCTTTCAAGTTAAATCTTTATTATAAATTTTTTGAAATATTTATCCTTGCTCCAAATAAAATTTTAAGGAGAAAAAAATGAAAAAAACAATAAAAGACATTGATCTAAAAAACAAAAAAGTAATTATGAGAGTTGATTTTAATGTGCCGTTAAAAGATGGTAAAATTACAGATGATACCAGAATCAAAGCAGCTCTTCCAACTATTCAATACATTTTAAATCAAGAAGGTGCTTCATTAATTTTAATGAGTCACTTAGGCAGACCAAAAGGTCAGGTAAAACCAGAATTAAGTTTATCTCCGACAGCAGTAAGATTAAGTGAACTGTTAGGTATAGAAGTAAAAATGCTTAATGACTGTATCGGTGATGAAGTTGTAAATGCATGCGCACAAATGAATACCGGTGAAGTTATCCTGCTTGAAAACTTAAGATTTCATGAAGATGAAGATACAAAAGATGATGAAAAAAGATCTGCTTTTGCAAAAAAGTTATCTGAATTAGCTGATGTTTATGTAAATGACGCATTTGGAACAGCTCATAGAGAACATGCTTCAACTGCTACTATTGCAAAATATAAAGATATTGCTGTTTCGGGATTTTTAATGGAAAAAGAAATAGAATATTTTGGAAAACTTATTACTAATCCTGATAAACCTTTAACTGCAATATTAGGCGGGGCAAAGGTTTCTGATAAAATTGGAGTAATAACAAATCTATTAAAAATAGCAGACTCTATAATAATCGGCGGAGGAATGGCATATACTTTTTATAAAGCAATGAATAAAAATATTGGTAACTCTCTTTTTACTCAAGATGATTTACCTGTTTCTGAAAAAATATTAAAAGAGGCTGAAGAAAAAGGAGTTGAACTTGTTTTACCAATTGATAATGTAATTACAGATCAAAATGTTGGCAATATGTTTTCTGATCCATCTTTAATAGACAAAGCAAATGTAAAAACTGTCGGAGATGATATACCTGACGGCTGGGCTGGTGTTGATATTGGTCCGGAAACAATTAAAAAAATAAACAGTATTCTTAAAAAATCAAAAACAGTGCTTTGGAATGGCCCAATGGGTGTTTTTGAAATTGAAAAATTCGCAACAGGAACAATCGAAGTTGCAAAAACATTAGCTGAAATTGATGCAACAACAGTAATAGGCGGCGGTGACAGTGTTGCTGCTGTTAATAAATATAATCTTGCAAATAAAATGAGCCATGTTTCTACAGGCGGAGGCGCAAGTTTAGAATATGTGGAAGGTAAAATTTTACCTGGTGTTGCAGCTTTAAATGACAAATAAAATTATTTTTCAGAATATTAAACCGTACTAATAGTACGGTTTTTTTTATTATTAATTAATTTGTAATACTTTTTGACTTTTTATATTTTCTTTATTATATATGCTTATATTATTATAATAATATAAGGAAAAATCAAATGAAACGTTTTATTATTTCTGCAGTTATTTTATTATTTTTTATCTTTTCACAAACTATTTTAATTGACGCGCAAAATATGGATGAATTTACTAATGGTAAAGATAATATAAAAATCTATTTTGTTGGACATGGTACATTATACTTTGATTTTAATGGCATTATCATACATGTTGATCCAGTTCAGCGTTATGGAGACTATGATAACAACCCAAAAGCAGATATAATCCTAATTACTCATGCTCATGGCGATCATCTTGATACAAATGCAATTTCTAAAATAACAAAAGACGATACTAAATTAATTATTACAAAAGAAGCTTATGGAAAAATACAAAAAGGGACAATTTTAGCTAATGGCAAATCCGTAAAAGTAAAAAATATTAATATTGAAGCAGTTCCGGCATATAATATAACAAAAGGCAGAGAAGGTTTTCACCCAAAAGACGTAGGTAATGGATATATATTAACATTAGAAAATAAACGAATATATATTGCCGGAGACACAGAGGATATCCCTGAGATGAAAAAAATTAAAAATATTGATATTGCTTTTTTACCAATGAATCAACCTTATACAATGACACCGGAACAAGTTGTAAATGCTGTTAATATGATAAAACCTAAAATTTTATATCCTTATCATTTCGGCGATACAGATTTAAACAAACTTGAAAAACTAATGAAAAACATAAAAAATGTAGAATTAAGACTCAGAGATCTAAAATAGCATAACAATATTTTAAACTTAAATATTGCTATTGATTATTATTATTATTTAGATATAATATTTAATAAAGCACTAACAACTTTCTTTTTAGTGATTTGAAATATTTTTCCCTCATTGCTTTTTCTTATAATTTTCAATAAATAATGAAAATTATTTTATTGTAAAATAACCTTACTAAGGAGGTTATTTTTTGAGTAAAGTAAATATTAATTTTCAATATGATGATCTTAGTAAAATAATAGATTATTTACCTGTTGCTGTTGGAATTACTGATTTAAAAGGCAATATTTTAAAAATCAATAAAAAAACTATAAAATTATTTGGTTATAAATTAAATGAAATACCAACTATATCAGATTGGCAGAATAAAGTTTTTCCGGATTCAAAATATCGTAAACAAATAATATCATCATGGAAAAATGATATACAAACTGCACTAAAAAGTAAAAAAGAAACAAAACCAAAAATTTATAATATTACAATTAAAAACAACAAAATCCTTCAAATTGAAATAAGTTTTAAAATAATAAAAAATAATATTTTAGTAATCTTTGATGATATAACAGAAAAAAAAGAAACAGAAGAAGAACTAAAAAATTCTAATAATTTCTTAAATAATATTATTAAACAAAGTCCAAATAGTAATGTGATAACTGATAAAAATGGAACTATAATTGAAATTAATCAAGCTTGCTGTAATTTACTTAATATTACACCTAATGAAGTTATAGGTAAATATAATGTTTTAAAAGATAATATTGTTAAAGAACAGGGATATCTTCCTTTAGTCAAACAAGTCTTTGAAAAAGGGGAAACTGCTAGATTTGAATTAAAATATGACAGCTCAGCACTTAAAAGTTTAAAACTTAAGAAATCAAAATTTATAATTCTTGATGTTACAATCTTTCCAATAAAAAACACCGCAGGGGAAATAATTAATGCTGTTATCCAGCATATTGATATTACTGAACGTAAATTATCAGAACATGCTTTACGTGAAAGTGAAGACAGATATAAAGAACTTGCAAATAGTATAAATGATGTTTTTTTTGCTATGGATAAAAATTTAAAATTTACTTATTTCAATAAAGCTTCAGAAAAACTTACTGGAATAACATCAAAAAAAGCTATTGGTAGATCTCTTTATGATTTATTTCCTAATACTAAAAACACAATAATTGACAGCAATCTAATAAATGCAATAAAGAACAAAAAAAACATAAACTTTTCATCTCCTTATAATTTAAATGGTAAAAATTATATTTTTGAAATTATTTTTAATCCAACTAATAATGGTATCTCTGCTTATGTTAAGGATATTACTAAACAAAAAGAATCTGAAGACTCTTTAATAAAAAGTGAAGAACGATTTAGAGCATTATACTTAAATATGATTGAAGGAGTTGCTTTACATCAAACAATTTATGATAAAAAAGGAAAACCAAAAAATTATAAAATTATTGATATTAATCCGAAATATGAAAAAATTTTAAATCTAAAACGAGATAATGTAATAGGACGATTAGCAACTGAAATTTACGGCACTCAAGAACCACCTTATCTTAAAGAATATGCTAATGTAGGAGAGACCGGCATACCATACTATTTTGAAACTTATTTTTCTCCTATGAAAAAGCATTTTGCTATTTCAGTTGCTCCTATTGCAAAAGATAAATGGGCATCAATTTTTTTTGATATTACAAAACGTAAGCAAGCAGAAGAAGAAATTAAACATTTAAATAGAGACCTCGCGCAGCGTATATTTGAACGTACTGCACAACTCGAATCCGCTAATAAAGAATTAGAATCTTTTTCATATTCTGTATCCCATGATTTACGAGCTCCTTTACGCCATATTCATGGTTTTTTAAATATACTTGGAGAAAACATAGAACATACACTTGATAAAGAAAATCAACGGATCTTTTCAATAATTTTAAAATCAGCAGAACACATGGGTAAATTAGTTGACAGCTTATTATCTTTTTCTAAAATGAATAAAAACGAAATATATTATGAAGAAATTAATTTTAATGATATTGCAGCAAATATTATAAATGATTTTAAACCGGAAACTAATAATAGAAATATTAAATGGGAAATACATAAGCTCCCAAAAGTTAGAGGAGATAAAATCCTTTTAAGACAAGTATTGCAAAATTTGATTTCTAATGCCATAAAGTATACAGAGAAATGTAAAAATACAATA
>CAZYID010000223.1:0-5351 GCA_964646595.1 uncultured Spirochaetales bacterium
TTTTCGGTATTATTGGCCTTCCTTTTTTAAATTATGATGAAATATTAAAAGGTTACAAAATAACAACATTGATTGATTATCACAATGAATAATTATGATTGGGGCAAGGGTTAGGAATTTTTTAAAGCTCTGTCCCCCATTTTATTCTAAAATAATTTCTTTTAAACTTCTTTTAGGAACATGATGTACTTCTTTATCATCACGCCAGTATTGTATATTATCATTTTTAACTTCTTCAATAATAACTTGTTCTTTAGGTTTACCTAAAGCAATTACAAGTAAAATATCATACCTTTCATCAATATTTAGGATTTCCCGCAGATTATCTCTATTTATAGACGCCAGGATACATCCTCCAAATCCTTTTTCTATTGCTCCAAGAAGAATACTCTGAGATGCAATTCCATGATCAACACCAAAGGTAGTTGTTATATTTTTATCTCCAAGTATTATAATATATGCAGATGGTCTCTCTCCTTTTTCCGGGCCATCCCAGTCAGTTAAATATCCTGCCCAGGCAAGTGCAGGAAAAATTTTTTCATTTTGATCTTGTTCGATAGAGAGTATAAATTTTAATGGCTGTCTGTTAGCGCCACTTGCTGAAAGCCTTGCAAGATCAATAAGTTCTTTTAAAATATCTTTTGATATAGAAATTTTTTCGTCAAATCTTCTATAGCTTCTGTTTTTTAAAATTAAATCTTTTAGCATAGATTTTCTCCTAATCATTTTTATATTATAATATCATTTATTAAAAGTTATTTCTATTTCTTTTAACCTTGCAAAAATATTATTTTTATAATATTATTTTTTAAATATATAAATATAAAGCATTTTCACAATTAATAATATATTTTATTACTTTTACTAAATAGGATAAGATAATTTATGATCATGGATTATGAAATTACTAAAAAAGAAAAAAAACCACATAATCATAATAAAATAAAAAAAATTTTAAACCCAAAAAAAGAACATTATACAAGAAAAACTTTTTTAAGAATTTTTTTTTATAGTATTATTATTACTCTCTGTATTTTACTTATATCTACTGTTGTTTTATATTATTCTTTTAAGAATATAGTGACAAAAGAAACAAATAAAAAATCTATTGATTTATTAAATCATACTAAAGCAATATTCAGTTCTCTTAATTCATGGATAATACCATCATTTTTTCAAATAAAAAGTGAGAATATCATAAATTATCTTATTTATTCGAACAAGCTGGAAAAAATTAAAATTTCAACTGGTATTGATCGGTTGGATGAGATAATTACCTCTTTCAATCTTCTTCATTCTATATATATTTATAATTATCAAACAAAAGATTATATTTCTACTATAAATGGTTATGAAGGAAAAGAGTGTAGTGATATTGCATTGCCTGAAATACTTTATAATATTGAAAAACTTGGTGTTTATAGTTATATACCAAGGAAAATAACTTATAAAATTAGTGATAATGTTTTTAGATATGATTTTGCTGAAGTTGATACAGTGAATGTTTTTTCTGTAATTGTTGGTGATGTCCCTGGCTCGTCAGATATAATTAAAGGAGCATTAATAATTAATATTAGTGAAGAAAAAATAAGAGATAATCTTTTATCAGTAAATTCGAATACAGAAGACAATCTTATTATAATAAATGATAAAGGAATAGTATTATCACATCCGGATAAGAATATTTTTGGTACTGATATTTCTTCTTATCCTTATATTCAAAAAATACTCAATCCAGGATTAAATGAAGGGACTTTTATTAATAAAATTGATAATTCAAAATATTTGATTTCATATGTAACCCATCCTTTATCAGGCTGGAGATTTATTAATATAACACCTTATGATATAATATATGCAAGTCTTAATAGTTTTTTAATTAAAACTATTGTAGTTTTTTTGATATTAATGCTGCTGGCTGTTTTTTTAGCTTTTATTAGTTCTATAAGAATTTATTCACCAATAAATAAATTTCTACAATATTCATTAAATATTAAAGATAATATAAAAGAACAGGAATTAACAGATGATTATAAAAAAATAAGTGAATTACAGTATTTGGATCGTATTTTTAAATATATTGTAAAAAAAGCAGATGCTTATGAAAATTATATTGATAAACATGAAGATCTTTATAAGCAGGAATTTTTAAAAGCTTTTCTATTAGGAGATATTGAACCAGATGAACTTGAGAATTATCAGGAGCATTTTGAAAAAGAATTAGAAAATGGACCTTTTATTTTAGCTGTATTGAGTCTGGATAGTTTTAATTATTTATCAAACAAACATGATATTCAGGAAATAACAAAACTATTTAATATAATCCGTGAAATGATATTTCATTCATTTTCGATAAATAAAGTATTTATTCCAGTAAATAAAGATCATGCCTGTATTATTTTTAATTTAAAATCAAATTTAGAAAATCAAAACAGAGAATCAGCTAAAATAAAAAATACACTCAAATCTGTTCAAACTGCAATACAAAAGAAATTAAATTATACTATTACTATTGGATTAAGTGATGTTTTTATAAAATTTTCTGACTTAACTGATAAATATAAAAATACTTTTCATGCAACACAATTTCGTTTTCGTTTTGGATATAATTCTATTATATCTATAAATGATATAAAAATTAAAACAAAAGAAAATTATATTTTTCCTGAAGAGAAAATAAAAATCCTTTTTAATGATCTAAAATTAGGTAAATTAAATAATGTAGAACAAACATTAAATGATATTTTGTTGGAAGTCAGTGAATATGATTATGAAGATTTTATATATATGGTACACTTTATAATTTATCATACAAATAAAATTATTGAAAAAATGAAAAAAAGTCTTAAAAATTCTTATATTGCTCTAAAGAGTTTTGTGCAGGAGATTAAAACAACAGAGACTTTAAATGATCTAAAAAAGAAGCTTATCGAAATTTATACTATGATAGATGAAACTCTTCAAAAAAATCAAAGCAATAAAACAGTAAAAATTGCAGAAAAAATAAAAGACTATATAAATCAAAATTTTACAGATCATACTTTATGTACTGATAGTATTTCTACTTTTATAGGATTTTCTTCATGTTATATTCGTTTTACATTTAAAAAAGTATTTGATATCTCTATTTCAGGTTATATAAATAACATAAGACTTAATTATTGCAAAAATCAATTAGATACTACAAAACATCCTATTAAAAAGATTTATAAATCTGCCGGATTTTATAATTACAGTTATTTTTTTACTTTATTTAAAAAAGAGATGGGGTTAACACCAAATCAATATAGATTTCAAAAATTTAATACTTAAAAAAATATAAATATTTAATTATGGAATTTTAATATTTGAGGAAATTATGAAGAAGAAAAAATATATATTTTTAGTCCTTCTTATTTATGCTTTTGTATTAATATTATTACTTTTTGGTTGTTTTAAAACAAAAGAACAAGAATCTGTAACTGTTGCTTTTTATCTATGGGATGATCCTGCTTATTCTCCAATAATTGAAGCTTTTAACAACTTACAAAAAGATGTTTTTGTTGATGCAAAATATATTTCAACAAGTGATTATGAATCAACAATTTCTGTTCTTTTAGCAGCTGATACTGAAATGGATGGATATATGCAAAAACGATCAACAGATATATTCGCCCATTACGAAAATGGATATATTGCACCTTTAGATAATTTGTGTGAAAAATATTATTTTGATCTTAATGCTATTAAGGGATATCAAGATGCTATTACCATTAATGGTAAAACATTAGCAATTCCATTTCGTGGAGCTTCATATTTTACATATTTTAATAGAAAAATATTTGAAAAAGCAGGCGTTTCAACACCTGATACTTATGTGGAAAAAGGCGAATGGACATGGGCAAAATTTATTGAAATATCAAAAGAAATTAAGAGAAAAGTTCCTGGAGTTTATGGCGGTTTTTTATATACATGGGGCTCTTCAAATGTTGCTCCTGCTTTGCAGAATGGCATACAGTTTATTGATCAAAATGGAAATATTGATATAAATGATACTTTGTTGAATTGTTTTAAATATAGATATGAATTGGAAAAAGCGGGTGCTATTATGCCCCTAACAGAGATTAAAATAACAAAAACACATTACTCTAAGTTATTTTATAAAGGTGAAATAGCAATGCTTATAATTGGAGAATGGTTCCCTGGATTTATGATAAAAGGACGTGATGCAAACATGCTGGAAGGATTTACATGGGATGACTGGTCATTAACCAGGATTCCATGTGATGAAAAAGATTATAGGACATATGGTAATCCTACTTTTAGTCATGTTCATGCTAAATCCAAGAAAAAAGATGCAATGTTTAAATTTTTAGCATGGATGGGCGGCCCAGAAGGAGCAAAAATTGTAGCAAAGGCCGGTCTCTTACCTGCTTATATAACTGATGATGTAAAAAAAGAATTCAGTAATATCTTACCTGATGAGACGGCTATTAAATATTTTTCGGAACCAAGAACTGTAAATACACAATTTTATAATAAATATGGTTCTAGAGTTGAAAGTGAATTAGAATCAATAATGGAAGAGTATCTTTCTAAACCAATTAGTGATGCTAAATTAAATAATATGCTTGAAGAAAGACTTAAAAAAGTTTCAGCACAATTAAAGTAAACATTATTTTTATTGGCATATTTATTTAAAGAGAAACATTCGTTTTTTGAAGTTATTCACAAAATTCAAAGTTGTAAATTCTATTAAATAATAATATTATTTTTCAAATATTCTAAAAAATATATTTCATTTTAGAATCATTTAATCAATTTTTATTGAAATAAAGATTGATTATTAGTATCTTTATTTTTTCAAAAAGGATTTTTTAAGGAGGAAAATATGAAAAAAAGAAGTTTAGTTTTTATTGTTTTAATTTTAACTGCAATTATAGTAACAGGACTATTTGTTGGGTGCAAGAAAGGATCTGCAGGTTCTGGTACTGTAGTATTTTATTTATGGCCTGATCCTGCTTATTCTGCTATCATTGAAGCATATAACAGCTCACAAAAAGAAGTATTTGTTGATGCGCAATTTATCCCAACTAATGAATATGAAGCAAAGATTTCTGTTCTATTAGCTGGTGGAATTAAAATGGATGGATATATGCAAAAGCGCTCAACAGATATATTTGTCCATAATGAAAATGGATATATTGCTCCCTTAGATAAATTATGCAAAAAGTATAATTTCGATCTTAATGCTATCAAAGGATATAAGGAGGCAATTTCTATTGATGGTAAAACATTAGCAATACCATTTCGTGGTGCTTCTTATTTTACATACTTTAACAGAAAGATTTTTGAAAAAGCGGGAATTCCAA
>CAZYID010000224.1:0-5314 GCA_964646595.1 uncultured Spirochaetales bacterium
AGTAACACTTATTGTCAGTTTAATTTCATCTTTATTTATTACAATTATATTTGCATTTGTTTTTTCAAAAAGTCTGTCAAAAGAGTCAAAAAATGTTTTAAATGGTATTAACCAGATTACAAAAGATAATTTAAATATTGATATTAAAGAAAAAGGAACTTTTGAAATTGCTCAAATAGCAAAAGCCGCAAATACTCTAAGAAAAAAACTTAAAAAAGAAAAAGAGTTGAGAAACCAATGGGCAGAAGATATTTCACATGATCTAAGAACTCCTGTTGCAGCACTTAAAGCACAGCTTGAAGGAATAAAAGACGGTATTCTGGATTTTAATGTAAATAGAATTAATAAAAATTTAGCTGAAATAGAAAAACTCGAATTATTAATAAATGACCTTGGTGAATTAATAAAAGTAGAATCTCCTGAAATAAAAATTAAACTTGAAAAACTTGAAATTAAACCTTTTATAAAAGAAATATTGTCCAGTTTAAGTATTGCTATAGATAAAAAAAACATCAATATAAAATTAGATCTTTTAATAGACACTTTATACGCAGATAAAAAATTATTTTATAGAGCCTTATCAAACATTATAAATAATGCAGTTAAATACACAAAGAATAAAGGAAATGTTCAAATCTCAACATTAAAAAATGACAGTAAAAATACTATTATTAAAATATTTAATTCTGATTCTTATATATCAAAAAATGAACAGGATAAAATTTTTGATAGATTATACAGAGGTGAGTTTGCCAGAAATACACAGGGAACCGGCTTAGGATTAACAATTGCTAAATCAATTATTGAATTACATAAAGGTCAAATTAAAATAGATAGTCAAAAAAATAAAGGAACTACTTTTACTATTGAACTACAATAACCTTTTCATTCTTTTTGAATAAACTCAGGTACATAGTAACCTGCTTCTTTTAATAAAGTTGATAAAACATCTTTTTTGTCAGTATAATCAGAATAAAAAATCATTTTACAACTCATGATTGTTTTAATTTCATCACATAATTTTACTGCAAAAGCAAGGCAGGTTAATTCACCGCAATTTCTACAATTTAAACCGGGCAGAAGTTTATACACATCAAAAACATCCAGTTTATTTTTCTTTTCAAAATCCGGTTTAATATCATTTTTATTGTTACAGCAATAATTAATTTTTTCTTTTATCCAGTTATTTAATTGTATTGCCTGTACTTTATCATTAACTTTTGATCCGGCAATTTTATTACTATGCAATGTAATTGTGCATTCATCTTTTTTAAATACTAAAGTATTGTTATTTCGATTATAAACTGCTTTATCAATTATTGTATTTAAATAAGGCAAAATTTCCGAAATGTCACATTCCAATAATGAAATATACTTTATTTTATTAATATCAGCTAAACAAGGTAAAATGCTATTTATTTTTATTTCAAAATTTATCATAATAATCCTTTAATAAATTATTTTTATAACATTTTAATTATGATAAAACAAACCCAATAATTATTGAAAAAACACATCCCATAAATAAAAACGGCACAAATGGTATTTTTGTTTTTTTGTCAATTTTTTTTATTAAATATGGAATAATTAAAACCAACGCTGCTATCCAAAAACTTAACAAAAAAGATATAAAAGAAAAAAAGTATCCATAAAGAGAAGAAAAAAAAGCCAGATAAAACATATCCCCCAAACCTATCCCTTCTTTAGAAATAAAAAATATTAAAAGAAAAACAATGATAATAACTATACATCCTGCAAAACAGTTAATAAATATCCTACAGTCGTAAAATAATAAAAAAGAAAGGGATAAACAAGAGGAAATTATTAATAAAATTGAAAATACTTTTTTTCTCTTTAAATCATAAATAATATTAATTATTGAAATAATTAAAAAAAAAAACAATCTAAAAAAATTTAAATAATAGTCTTTAAAAAAAACATTTACGTTATTTTTTAATAAATTAGAAATAATCTCCATACTATTTATTAATTGTCTCCATATTTATTTGAATATTGATGAAATAATTTCATTGATTTTTCATATTCAACATTATTATTAAGGTTTTCTTTATAAATATCTGCTGCAATCTTTATATATTTAAAATATAATTTTGGATCTGAAGTGCCAATATAAAAACTTAGTTTTGCCTGCTTTTCAAACATCTCTAATTTCCCATATACATCAACTAATGTTAATTGATAATAAATGTTTTTTCTATCTCTTTCTTTTAGTTTTTCTAATATAAATAGTGATTCCGGAAAATTTTCTTTTTCATAATAATACATAGCTTTTAAATACATAACAACTTCTTCTTTCGAATCAATTTTTTCTAATTTATCAATCATTTCTTTTGTTTGTTCATAGTTTTTTTCTTTTAAATATTCAAATCCCTCTTTAACTAAATAATTAGTACTATACATTTTAACTTTTATAAAGGGAGACTTTCTATTTTTAAAATTATAATCTAATAGATAATCAGTGCTTAAATATCCCTCTTTTTGAAAAGTCATTTTATATTTACCATAACTTAAAAATCTAAATAAAAAATTACCATTAACATCTGTTTTTGTTTCTCTGGTATTAGTTAATCTAACTCTTACTGCATCTAATGGCAGTCCTTCCTCTGATATTACTCTTCCGGTGAATCGCGCATCTCTCAAATCTTTTTGCAGATAAACCGGATCCATAGTTTTACATGTAATTAAAATTATTAATAACAACAGAAATAATAATATTTTCTTCATCTCTTTACCTTTATAATTGTATTTCTAATTTTAAATTTATAATAAAATAAATTTCTCTCTAATAAAATTGCTTCTCCCCTGGTATCGCCTTCTTTTACTATAAATACTTTCCCTGTAGTTTTATTTTCTAATTTTATATATCTTCCATCACCTTCTACCTGCCAATCTATTACAGCTTTATAATCTTCCGGATTACCAATTCCAGGATCATGTTTTATTGTATTTGTTTTATTTACAGGTTTGTTAACAAAATAAGATTTATTAAAAAACAAATAAACAAATTCATTAGTTGGGATATCATAGTCAAGATGATCAATAGTTTTTATTTCTTCTTCAGCTTTTTTATTTTTTTGAGAATCTTTTTTGCTTACCAATTTAATACTTGATTTAGAACAAGAAATTAATATTAATAATGATAATAGTAACAACAATATTTTTTTCATATTATTCTTTATAATACCCGCCTAATTTCATTTGAACCTGAAAATTTGGAATATTAAGTTTTGCAATCCTTAAACGTCTTATTACTATAATTTTTTCTCCATCTTCAATTTCTTTAATAAGTTTAAAAAAGGTTAAAGCATTCGAATTAAATGTTATATCTATCTCTGAATAATTTTTTTCATTCATTTTACTCTGATAAATTGTAATCTTTATTCTATATTTATTAAACAAATTCCTAATGTAATTTTCAAAATAATTTTCTTTTTTATCAAAATATGCTGTTTCTAAAAAATTTTTATTAGTTTTTTCAAGTTTACTTTGATTTTTTCTTTCAGTTCTAATATCTTTTGTTAATTTCTCTATTTTTTGTTCGGTTTCTTTTGTTAATTTCTTTTTTTCTGAAATTCTTAATATTAAATTTATAAAATAAATCAATATGATAATTACTGCAACTACTATAATTAAAGTTTTTATTAATTTAGTTTTATTCATCTATAAATTTCCCTTTTATATTAAAAATTATTTTACCACTTTTTTTTGAAAATGAAAAATTCACATCTTTCCAAAATTTAGTTTTTCTAAAATAATCTTCTAATATCGAATCATCCTTACAATATCCGCTAATCGTAAAAGAACCTTCATTATAATAAAGTTTTTCTATTTGAATATTATCTTTACCGGTTAAATATAAATTTTTAAAAAAATCATTTACATTACTTTTTTTTGCATTAAGCTTAATAAGCTCTTTATAAAGTTCATCGCTGATTCCCCTCTTTGCTTTCTCTTTATCATAAGCTGTAGTTAATTCATTCTTTTTTGCAATTATTCTTTTTTTATTTTTTTCAAGTCTAAAAGAATAAATTTCAAAAGAAATTATTAATATCATAAATATAAAACCTGCTGTTATTACAGTTAAAATTTTTGGTTCTATTTTCTTTTGTTCTTTAAAAATATCATTTTTTAATTTTAATAATGATTGATTCACTTTCTCTTCAGGAATTTCTGTAAACTTATTGGTTAAAGTATCCTTCTTTTCTAAAAATAAATTCAGATAATAAATATTACTTCTTTTTAAATTCTTCAAGTCCTCATTAAAATAAATATCCCTTCTTCGAAATTTTCCTTCTTTAAATGAATAAAGAAACCATACATTATCAACATTTGTTATAAAAGATGAATTTTCTGAAAAACCCTGATCCTTAATTAGATTTGAAATTATATGATAAGTTGAGAACAATCGCTTGCCTTCTAAATTTATATCTTCCTCTAATTGTTTAATAAAAACTAATATTTCATACTGTTTATCTTCTTTATTTATTATAGAATAGCTAATATTTTCTTCGTTTAGAATAACTGTAGAATGTTTTTTTACTGTATTAATAACAATATTTTTTAAAATACTTTTTTCTACTACCGGAACTTTAATAAGTTTTATTTCAATTAAGGAATCTGAAAGAATATATTTCTTTATATTTTTAATCTTGTTTTCATCAAAATATAAGTTATTATCTTTTAATGAATATATAACTTTATTGTTTTCTTTTACTAAACATACTTCATTTGTCTGTAAAGAATTTTTAATATACAAATTTATAATTGATGCTATTGATTTTAATTTATAAAGAATTTTATTTATGTTATCATCAGCTTTATTTTTATTGCTGCTCTTTTTTTCCTTCATAATCTCCCACTGAAATATTTAATACTTTTATTTTTATATCTTTATCTTTCTCTTTATATTTTCTTAAATATGCTGTTAAAACATTCTTATCTTTTTTAATATCAACTTTAAATAAACTACTATCAACACCAAAAATTTTTTCAAAATAAAATGACCTTTTTATCAGTATATTTTGCTTTCCAACTTTTATATAAAATGTTCCAAATATTTTATCATAATCTGATTCTTTTATAGTAGAGCCTTCTTTATGTTTCTGGTTAATTTTATCCCAATACAGTTTATAATCCTCTTTCTTGTCTTTAGCGCAAGCATTAAAAGCAAGACCAAATACTTCTTCATTAACAAAATTTAAATTTATACTGCCCTTATAATCAAAAAATTTAAATAAATAATCTTCTTCTTTCCAGTTTAAATCTTTTAAACTTTCAAACTCAGATTTATTTA
>CAZYID010000225.1:0-5247 GCA_964646595.1 uncultured Spirochaetales bacterium
TAGCATTTGAAATAACCATTCCACCGAGTGAAATAACAGAAATCTCTGTTGTACCACCGCCAATGTCACAAATCATATTTCCAGCAGGTTCTTCAACAGGAATATTTGCACCAATAGCTGCTGCCATTGATTCTTGAATTAAATAAACCTCTTTTGCTCCTGCAATATCTGCTGCTTCTCTAACCGCACGTTTTTCAACCTCTGTAATACATGATGGTATTCCGATTGAAATTCTCGGCTTACTTGAAAACCATGATTTTGGAGTTACTTTTTCTATGAAATATCGAATCATTTTTTCAGTTGTTTCAAAATCAGCAATAACACCGTCTCTTAATGGCCTTATTGCAATAATTTCACCTGGAGTTCGTCCTAACATTTTTTTTGCTTCTTGACCAATTGCAATAATTTTTTTTGTACCTCTTTCAACAGCAACAACTGATGGTTCAGATAATACAATTCCTCTGCCTTTAACATGAATCAATGTATTTGCAGTACCAAGATCAATACCTAAATCATTTGCAAATTTATCTTTAAAAACTTTCATGCTTCCTCACTTTAATAGTTTATTTAATAAGAATATAATCTTTTTCTAGCTTTTATGTGACTGGGATCAATTTCTAAAACTTTTCTCCATTCAGCACGAGCTTTAATAAGATTATTTTTATTGTAATATATTTCTCCTAAATAAAAATAAGCCTGAACATTGTTCTCATCTAATGAAATAACTTTTTCAAAATAAGTAACAGCAACATCCAAGTTATTTTCATTAAATGTAATCATTCCTAAAAGCAAATAACATTTTTCAATAATGTTATTATCAGTAGAATTTTCTAAAATTTTATTTATAAAAACTCTAGAATTATTATAATTATTATCTTTAAAATATGAATTAGCTAATGCCAATAATAGCAAATCTGATTCTTCATATTTTAATGCATCAGAAAAATATTTAATTGATTCTTTATAATCTCCAATACTAGAATTTAAAAGCCCTAAAATGTATAAAAGATCTATTCTTTTATTGTTATATTCAAGTGAATTTTTTAAAAATTTTAGACTTTGAAAATAATAGGGTTCTCCAAGATAATAATAAATCTTGCCAATTATAAAATAAATATTACCAATATTATTTTTTGGAACACCTATAGCGATTGCTTTTCTTAAATCTATCAAAGATAAATTTAAAAATATTTTCTTTTTATTCAGGTTTTCTTCATCTTCAGCTAAAAAAAAATATGAATATCCCCGATATACCAGACATCTTTGTTTAAAAGGATTCTTTTTTAAATCATTGTCTAAAATTTTTATTAATTCTAAGTAATTTTTTTGTTTAAAATAATCTTCATATACTTCTTTTACATCTTTATTTTCATTAACTTTAATTGTTTTTTTATTTTTATTTATAAAAATAATTATAAAAACAATTAAAAAAATAATAAAAAAGAACAATAAAATTCTAAATATTTTTATTTTTTTTTTATTTTTTTTCTTTTTAAATTTACTATAATTTATTTGCATTATTTTAATGATTTTATATTTAAAATTTGATTGATAATACATGTTAAAAAGATAAATGTCAATTAGAAATTCTTTACAAAGAATATTCAACTATTTTGTTCAAAAAAATTTTTCATATGATGCGGATCTTCAATTTCTACAGTAATTTCTTTGTTTGTGAAAGAATCAAAAAAAGATAATTTATATGCAACAAGACACATTGGAATATTTATAATAGCTTTATTTCTTCGATAATATGTTTTATCACCTACTATTGGAAATCCATAATTTAAAAGATGAACTCTTATTTGATGAGTTCTACCTGTTACTATTCGGATATCTAAATATGAAAAATCATTAAAATGTTTTACATTTTCAATTATAGTTGTACTTTTTTTTCCGCCGGTTTTTAATACAGCCATTTTTTTTCTAAATTTTGGATTTCTTCCTATATTATTTTCTATACATAAATATGATGGAGTAAAAAATCCATATACAATAGCATGATATTTTTTTGTAATTTTTCTTTCTTTAAAAAGATCTGTTAAATATTGATGCGATTTTTTATTTTTTGCAATAATAATCAATCCTGAAGTCTCTTTGTCCAATCTATGAACAATTCCAATTTTATATTTACTGTCAGAAAGATATAATTCTTTTCGTGTTCCTAATAGTGCATTTACTATTGTACCTCTTAGATTTCCTTTTGCCGGATGAACTACCATATTATATTTTTTATTAATAACTAAATAATTATCATTTTCAAAAACAATGTCTAATGAAATATTTTCCGGAATAATATTATCATAATTTTCTAATTCTATTTCAAATTCAATTTTATCGTTTTCTTTACATTTATATGATAATTTTTCATTTTTATTATTAACTAATAAATACAATAAATGATTTTTTAATGAAGATCTTGTTAATTCATCTGGAATTGTATTTGCAATTGCAATATCAAGTCTGAGCCCTGTATATTCTGCAGATATTGTTATTTGAAATTTTTTTTTCATATTTTTATTTTAAGTTATATTAAAAAACCGATTTGATTTTTTATAATTATTTTAAATGCATTAATAAATTTCAATATTTTTTATTTTAGGTCTAAGTGTAATAAATAGATCAGTTAAAACAATTGAAAGTGAAATTAAACAACTTCCGGCAATTAAAGGAACAAATTGTTCTTGTTTTAATGTTCCAAAAGGTTCTTCATAAATCAAAACATTAAATACTGATAAGAAAAACCAGCCTCCAAAAGCGGCAAAAGTTAATGATCCAAAAAAAATTATTTCAGATCTACGAAATAAATTTTCTTTTTTTCTTTCATATTTATATTTTTCGATTTCATAGAAATATTTAAATTTTATTGAAGTTTCTAATTTAAAATTATTATAAGTAGTAGTATTAAAATTTGGATAATTTATATTATTATTATATTTTAAATTATTTAAATAATTTAAGTTATTATAATTATTTAAATCATAATATATACTACTCTTAATTGTTTTAGAGTTAGTATTTTCTGAATAAGCAAATATAATTATAAATGAATATAAAATAATAATAAATATTTTTAGTTTTCTCATTTTTTTAATTTATTAATATAAAAGTATTTATAATATAAAATTTAATTATCTACTGCCAAATATATTAGTTCCAATTCTGATTAAATTACTGCCTTCTTGAATTGCAATTTCATAATCATTGCTCATTCCCATTGATAATATATTAAAGTCATCTTTATTTATATTATCTTTTATTTTATTAAAAATATTAAATAATTGTTTAAAAGAATATTTTATTTTTTTTATTTCGGATGTAAATGGTCCAATAGTCATTAATCCTCGTAAATTACAAAATTTATATGAATTATTTAATATTTTTTCAAGAAAATTGTCGTAATTATCCGGTAAAATTCCATATTTTTGTGTTTCTAATGTAGTATTAATTTCAATTAAATAATCAATTATTGTATTTTTTTCTTTGCAAATGTTTTCTAATACATCAAGAGTTTCAATTTTGTCTATAGATTGAATCATAGATGCTATTTCAACTGCTTTTTTAGCTTTATTTCTTTGCAAATGCCCAATTATATGCAAATTTGGTTTTTTATTTTTTATTTCAATAGAATTAAATTTATCATAAGCTTCTAAAACTCTATTTTCACCAAACAAAGATTGACCGGCATTAATTGCTTCAATTATTTCATTAATACTTCTAGTTTTGCTTACACACATTAACTGAATTTCATGATTAATATTCATTTTAGCTTTAATAGAATCAATTTTTTCATAAATTTTTAATAAATTATCTTTTATCATTCTATTTCCAATTGTTTCTCAAAATTTGTTAAAATTTCAGCTCCATTTTCCTGTACAACAACTAAATCTTCAATTCTTACTGCACCCTCACCCATATAATATAAACCGGGTTCTACTGTTACAACGGTATTTTTATCTAAAATATTACCATTTTTTGAAATAAAAGGGAATTCATGACAATCAAGTCCAATTCCATGACCAGTTCCATGAAAAAACCCCTGTAAAATATTATTAATTACTCCGGTTCTAAAACCTCTATCTTCAAAACATTGCTGAATCATTTTATGAATTTTTTTACCATCAGCATTAGCTTTTACATTTTCTAATCCAATTTTTTGTGCTTCTAATACAGCATTATAAATTTTTTTTAATTGATTTGGTGCTTTTCCTTTACAAAAAGTTCTTGTCATATCAGTATAATATAAATTTGATCTGTTTTTAGGAAAAATATCAATTATTATTGATGTATTTGCATATAAATCTCCATTTCCAAATTCATGAGGAAAACAACCTTGATCTCCGCAGGCAACAATTACATTATCTGCAATCATATTTTTATCAATAAAACTTTTTAATATAAAATTTTGTAAAAATTCAGCAGTAAGTATTTTACCATTATATTTTAACTTATTGTTATTCTCAATTTTGCTGTTATATAATATTTCTTTAACTTCATGTAAAACTTCAACATTGTTTTTGCTGTTTTGCTTAATGTATTGTAATTCTTGTTTTGTTTTAATTACTCTTTGTTTGTAAAAAGGTTCTTCATCTATAACAACATTTATATTATTTTTTTTAATGTTTTCTAATTCAATAGATGGAAAATTCTCCGGAATATGTATTTTATTTATATTATTTTTTTGTAGCCATTCAATAACCAGTGATGATTTTAAATTTAAAAATTTCTTTTTATTTTTTAAATTATCTAATTCATAGTTTAAATTTTTAACTTCTGTTAAATTACTGTTTTTTTTTGCTTTTTCTAATTCAGTAGACGGCACCCAACCAATTTTTTTTTCAACTGTGTCAATAAGTATAAATGGATCAATACAATAAAACCCTGATGCATATAATAAAGATGAGTTTTTATGAGGTGAATCAATAATGACTCTAATTTTGTTTATCATATATTCACTATAGAGTCTTAACCCGTATTTCTCGCAAACCTTTGGTTTACTACTTGTATCTTTCAATGTGATAAGTTTTTACTTCTGCTCTCGATTCTCACATAAAATAATTATGCTGCGAGTCTCGTTTAGTCGTAAATCCTTATCACATCGAAATCTACGGCGTATTAAACTCATATTTTGTGAGAAATGCGGGTTAAATATTAAAAAAAATGCCCGAGACCGGAGTTGAACCGGTACGGATTATTCATCCGAGGGATTTTAAGTCCCTTGTGTCTACCAATTCCACCACTCGGGCA
>CAZYID010000226.1:0-5172 GCA_964646595.1 uncultured Spirochaetales bacterium
GCAGGGATGTTTGCCGCAGGTTTTGCTGCGCAAAAAGGAAAAAAAGTTGTCTTGTTAGAAAAAAATGACAGGCTTGGTAAAAAATTATTAATAACCGGTAAAGGCAGGTGTAATATAAACAATGCAGAAACGGATATCAGGAAATTTATCAGTGTTTTTGGGAAAAAGGGTAAGTTTTTGTTTTCTGCTTTTCATAAATACAGTCCTGAAAATGCAGTTAATTTTTTTAATGATCGTGGATTGGAAACTAAAGTTGAAAGAGGAGACAGAGTTTTTCCTGTAAATGATGAGGCAGAAAGCGTTCTCAATGTACTTAAAATATTTTTAAAAGAAACTGGCGTCAAAATAATATGCGGTGTTAAAATCAAAGATTTTAAATTGATAGATAATCGGATAGATACTATAATATTGAATGATAAAATTATTAAGGCGAAAAAAATAATTATATGCACTGGAGGCCTTTCTTATCCGACTACCGGAAGTTCCGGTGACGGTTTTAAATGGGCAAAAAAGTTTGGACACAGGATTATGGAACTTAAACCTTCTCTGACACCTGTTATTGCTGAAGAATCTTGGATTAAAGACATACAGGGACTGGGACTTGAAAATGTAAAAGTTTGCATTTATCAAAACAATAAAAAACAGGATGAAAGATTTGGTGAAGCCATGTTTACACATCGGGGTTTAAGCGGGCCTATAATAATTGATATGAGTAAAAAAATAGGCACTCTATTAAAAAACGGTAAGGTGGAGATTTTTATTGATTTAAAACCTGCTCTGGATTATAACGTTTTGGATAAAAGGATCCAGAGAGATTTTATAAAGAATAAAAACAAGATTTTTAAAAATAGTCTTAGCGCTCTGCTTCCTCAAAAATTAATCCCTGTTATTATAGATTTATCAAAAATAGATCCAAACAAAAAAGTAAATGAAATAACAAAAGAAGAAAGAAAAACCTTTTTGCATTTATTAAAAGAGTTTAAAATTACAGTTGTTGGTCTGACAGGATTTGAAAAAGCCATTATTACATCAGGAGGTGTTTCGCTTGATGAAATTGACAGCCAGACAATGAAATCTAAAATAATTGATAATCTATATTTTTCCGGAGAGATACTTGATCTGGATGGGCCAACCGGCGGATATAATTTACAGGTATGCTGGAGCACAGGTTTTGTAGCGGGTATTTCTGCTGCAGAATAGGATTTAATAAAAATGAAAATTGTTATCAGTAATATTAAATTAATTCTTAATGAAAATATTAATATTCTTAAAAATATTGCAGCAAAAAAACTTGGTGTTAGTACCGGTGATTTTTTAGATTACAGGATTTTAAAAGAATCCATTGATGCCCGGAAAAAGAATAAAATATATTTGATTTATTCAATAATGGTTGAACTGCAAAACAGCATAAAATTTCCAGCCGACAGTAATATTAAAGAATTAAAAAAGAAAAAAATTGAAACTCTCATCTATGGTGATAAACAATTAAAGGAAAGACCGGTTGTCATCGGTACAGGTCCCGCAGGATTATTTGCAGCATTAATCCTTGCTCAAAACGGGTATAACCCATTAGTTATTGAACGGGGTGACCCTGTTGAAATAAGAACCGAAAGAGTAAAACAGTATTGGGAGGAAGGAATCCTTGATCCCGAAAGTAATGTCCAATTTGGCGAGGGCGGGGCCGGAACATTTTCGGACGGGAAACTAACCACACGAATAAACGATCCTTTATGCGATATTGTATATGATGAATTTCATAAATCAGGGATAGATAGAGAAATCCTTTATAAAGCTAAGCCTCATATTGGAACTGATCAGTTAAGAGGTGTGGTTGTAAATATTAGAAAAAAAATTATTAAATATGGCGGTGAAGTTAGATTTAGAACCAGGTTAATTTCATTAATAATAAATAAGGGCAGGCTATCAGGGATTACTGTAAATAATAATGAAATAATAAATACAGAGGCAGCAATTCTTGCCATAGGGCATAGTGCGCGGGATACCTTTGAAATGCTTTTAAACAATAAACTTGAAATTATTCAAAAACCTTTTTCTATGGGAGTACGAATCGAACACCCACAAGAAATGATCGATGCTGCTCAGTTTGGGAAATATGCAGGTCATCCAAAATTAGGGTCTGCTGATTACCAGCTTTTTTATAAATCAGGAGATAGAACAGTTTATACTTTTTGTATGTGTCCCGGCGGAATAGTTGTTGCTGCTGCATCTGAAAATGGCACAATAGTAACAAACGGGATGAGCGAGTTTGCCAGAGATCAAAAAAATGGCAATAGTGCTTTTGTGGTATCTGTGAGTCCAAATGATTTTGTTGACAAACATCCTTTGTCGGGGATTGTTTTACAGCGTGAATTAGAACAGCTTGCTTTTAAAACAGGCGGCAGTGATAACAGTGCACCGGTACAACGGCTAGGGGATTTTATTGATTCAAAAAAATCCGGAAAAATTGGTTGTGTCAAGCCGGCCTACACAGGAAAAACAAAAATTACCGATTTAAACTTATGTTTACCTGATTTTATTAAAAACCCGATGAAAGAATCCATTAAGTATTTTGACGGTAAATTACATGGGTTTGGAATGGCTGATGCTCTTTTAACAGGTGTAGAAACAAGAACTTCATCACCTGTAAGAATTCTCAGAAATGATTTATTACAAGCAAATGGCATAGAAGGCTTATTCCCTGCAGGTGAGGGTGCAGGATACGCAGGAGGCATTGTCAGCGCAGCAGTTGACGGTATTAAAACTGCAAACAAGATTATAAGAATGTATAAAGTAAATTTCTGATAAATGTAAGATTTTATAATAATTTTCAGTATCATAGAATTAATACATAAATGAGGATATAATAAAATTGTATTTAAATTACATTCGGATAATTTAAATACATTAATTGATTCTACAATTGATGCTGTTAATGGTGTTGCTGTCAGGTCTTTTTCCGGCTGGTATAAAGCCTACTATTCACATGTCAGAAGAATATTTGAATAAATTATTTGTTTTATATTTTAACCTTCAGTTTATCAACAGTTATAATTCTGAAAGTATTTGAGTTTATTGTAATTCTAATATTATTTTTGGAGTTAATTACATAAAAATTTTTTCCTGTTTTTGAAAAATTTTTTTCTTCAGTTTCTTTAAGAATTTTAAGTATAAATTTTTTAATTTCTTTTTGTGAAAAGTTAGAATTGAGTTTTTTATTTATTCTATTATAGACAAGTTCTGTATAACAAATATTTTTTATAATTTCTGTTTTATTAATTATCATAATATTTTGTAAAAAATAAAGCTTATATAATATTTTGTAATAAAATATTATATAATACCTATAAAAATTTTTACTTCACTGTTTTCTGTGAACATTGTTGTTAAATTATACAATTCAAAATCAGCGTTATATATTCTATTGAGTTTTGTATTCCAGATTTTTTGCCATAAATTAGGCGTTATTTCAGTAATCTTACCATTGTCGGAAAAAATTTGATATTTAGCTTTTTGAATTGTTCGTGAAATAAGTCCATCTGAAATGTCGTTTAATTTATCTACCTCAAAACCAATTAAACATGTATAGTCTCCATTTAAATCACTTTCATAATCTGTATAAATACAATAAATTTGATTGGGATTAATTTTATTTTGAATTTTTTCACTGATGTTCTCTGAAAAAAACTTTTCCCATAATGTCTGAATCTTTTCAATATGCTCATTGTTGGTTTTTACTGCTATACCCACAATTTTAAGCTCATTTTTAAAAACAATATTTGATTCCATATTTTTTTTCTTTTTAAATTCATTTAGAAAAATTACTAATAATTAATTTATAATGACATATATATGTGACAACAGTATGTCAGGGTTAATAAATTTATTATTATACTACCGGCAAATTTATAATATTTAGTATTTAAAATGAATTGAGAGATCATTTCGTTTAATACTTAAAGTGTTAGTGTAGATGTCATAAACAATGACTTATATGCTGAGTTGTCTGCCGAAAATATCGGCATAATTTGATTATAATATTTTAATTGCATCAAAATATTTTTGTGGTGTTATTCCAACATATCTTTTAAAGTTTCTAATATAATGACTTTGATCATAAAAACCACAATTCAATGCAATATTTAATATATTATTTTCTCTTAAAAAAAATTTTTTTGTCTTTTTAATCCTTGTTTGGATTAAAAATTGATGAAGTGATATTCCAACTTTTTCTTTAAACATATGAAGCAGATAAAATGAATTTAAACCTATTTTATTAGCTAAGAAATCAACAGATAATTGCTCTGTATAGTTTTCATCAATATACTTTAATAATTTATTTATTATTTTATTATTATTGCTTTTAACATAATTATCTATTGTGGCAGCATATTTATAAAGAGAATATATGTCTTCGATCTCTATTAATGAAGATAAGATATCATTAATAATCATTTTTTTTGATATTTTTCTAATATCATCAATACAGAGTATTGTATAGCTGACAGTATTACCTTCTTTAATATAACAACTATGTGGTATATATGGGGGTATATAAAATAAGTCATTCTTTTTTAAAATATTCTTTTGTCCATTTATTAATAAATATTTTTCTCCAGAGTTAATTTTTCCTATGCATAATCTATTATGAATATGCATAGGAAAATTATGTGATATTTCATTTATTTTTAATATTTCATAAAATGATTTTTTTACTAATATTTTATAATCTGTTTTCATATCAATTTAATGGCGGAGCAAATTTCGCTAATAATATAATACCTTTATCACTTGCTTTAATGCTATGTGATACATCACTAGGTATAAAAGATATTACTCCTGGCTTGTAGTTAATTTTACTATTACCTACAATACCAGTACCTTCTCCTGAAATAATTTCGTGCAATTCAGCTTTACCTTTATGTATATGATTTCCAATTTCATGCTGTGGTTTAATTTTTACTATCATTGCACTTAAATTGTTATTGCTATTTTTTCCGGAAAATATACTTTTTGTATAAACTCCTGAAAATTTGGGATGATTATCCCATTTAATATTGGAAATATTTTGAATTTCATTTCCATTAATATAAAGAATTCCATTTTCAAAGATTGTCATATCCATACAAAAACTCCTTTTGCAAATAATGATTAATTATAATCATATTAAAGAAG
>CAZYID010000227.1:0-5037 GCA_964646595.1 uncultured Spirochaetales bacterium
GTGGAAAACTGTAAAACAAAGGATGAATTTTATCAGATTTTCAGGAGAATCATTTATTTATGCAACATTATTACTTTGTGGTGTTTTTGTCCTTTCATCACTCACCGTAACAATATTTAAAGAGACACAACTTGATATTGAAGATTTTTATGCAAATAACATTATGATATTTATGATGTTTGCAACACCAATAGTTGCTGTTTATCTTGTAGAGGCAAAAAAAAGCATTGTTGAAAATATTGCTCCTATTTTAGCAAAGATATTTAGTCCTCTTTTTCTAATTACAATGCTTGTTTTTCTGCTAATTGTACTATTTTCAAAAGCAACACCATCTGCAGATAGAAATTTTTTAATTACATTCAATTTTATGCTTATGCTGGTATCAGGCCTAGCAACTTACATAATCTCGGCAAGAAAGGATAAAGAAAAAATAAATAATTACGATTATATAAATCTTGCATTAATAATAGTTGCAGTATTAATTGATATTGTAGCCTTATCAGCAATCATCTCACGAATTTCAAAATATGGATTTTCTGCAAATAAAACAGCTGCTTTAGGAGAAAATATAATCTTATTAGTAAATTTAGCAGGATTAACTTTTTTTCATATAAAATTTTTCATTGAAAAAAATAAATTTTATCTTTTAGAAAAATGGCAGACATTCTATCTATATATAATATTTGGTTGGTGTGGAGTTGTTGCTTTTATTTTTCCTTTTGTATTTAATTTTAGATGATACTAGGTCAATTCAAATTCTTCAGGTAACTTTTCAGTATTCTTAATCCAATCACCAGGGATAGATGTTTTACTCGATAAAGCAACTATCCCACAGACCATTGCACAGGTTGTATCCCTGTCCCCGAGACCGCATACTGTACTCCAGAATGCTTCTTCAAAATTATCGATATTTTTTACAACATTCCAGAGAACGTAAGGAATAGTATCCATTGCAGACACATTTTCACTGGCACCAATTTTAACGGCAACGTCAACAACCGGCATTGAAAGTGATAAATGATAATAGCAGGAGAAATTATTATTTCCTATTGAAAATATTTTACTACAACTTACTCAAAAAAACATTTTTTTTATAAAATCTAGCTTTCCATGAATAAACTTTAATCTAAAATTAGCCTAAAAAGATAAAAAAAACCTAAAATTAAATCAAAAAAGCAGACCTTTCCCATTTACACATCAAGATAATGAAAAAGATATAAACTTTTATGATACATTTTCTAAAACCGGAGGAGATTTATTCTTATTTTTCTCTAAGTATTTGATAACCTTCATTATTTCATCCCGATCCATAATAACAGAAAAAACATTCATTTCAGATCCACATTCAGGACAAATAAATGGATTGATCTCATAAACTTGTTGTAATAATCTTGCCCATGCCTGTTTGGACTTTTTGTATGAGATTTTTTTATTAAAAGATGTAAATTCATTTGTTATTTTATTATCCGTTTCTTTTTTTTATCCCAAACTTTTCATATCGCCCATCATGTTTTGATTTACCTTTTGTCCTCGAAGCATATAGCCCTTAATAATGGATTAAGTGTTTCCCTTTTGGCAGTATAAAGACTTTTTTTATATCTTCTTTAGGATACTTTTCATCAAATTCCTTATAGGCATCTTGAAGCATTTCATAGCAATGCCTGAATTATCTGTGATTGTATGGATCAAAATTGCCTGGTTTTTTAGATTGTAAAAAGTTGGCAAAACTCTCGGTATCAAAAAGTCCGTCTATCTATTTGTGAATATCTTCGGCTCTAATGCCAACATTTTTTTAGTTTTATCTGTATGTTCTTGTATAGTCATATTGATTCTTTATTATTTTTTTAAAAAAAATCATTTTTTAAAAAAAATATTTATTTTTTGTAATCTTTTTTTTTAAGTTGACAGCCATTATATTATTTCTTACTATAATTTACATGTTAAATAAAAATCATAAAAGAAAATCTAAAGGATTTTTTTTCATATTACTTCTTTTTGATATGTTTTTAATTATTCTTTCATCTTTATCTGAAATAATAGTTAAAACAATTGATCCATCAGACACATTTTATTGGTTAAATGCATTCCTTATCTATCCTCTATTGTTAAGTTTGATTTTAACAGGCATAATACTTTTTTATTATTATTATTATATTCGTAAACCAATTAATGTTTTTGAAAATGCTCAAGAAAAATTGGCAGTTCATGATCTTAAGAATCTGTCTATTGCGATCGCTGAACTTGCCGGAGGTAATTTGACGTCTCAGGTTAATATTAGTGCTGATCTTGTAAATAAACAGGGAAAATTTGAGACAAACGGATTGATCGAACTTTATGAAAAAAGTTATAATTTCATAAAAGAAAGTGTTGAGTATTTCAATGCCGTTACATCGGAAGCATGCAAACGATTATATTATATTGGAGCGGATAGTTTTCGTGAAGGCAAGAAATGCGGTGAGATAATGGGAGATCTTTTAAATGGAAAAGGGTATGTAGTTATAATGCTCGCCGGATTTAAACTAATGGGAAATAATTTAAGGAATAAAGGTTTTCAGAGTTCAATTGCAAAATTATTTCCAGATATACACATTATGGAGATAATTGAAACTCACAATAATCCGGATATAACCTATCAAAAAACGATTGATATGATAAAAAAATATCCAAAGTTAAATGGTATTTATATTTGTGAAGGATATACTCCACATGGTGCGGCAAAAGCGCTTAATAAAACCGGTAAAGTAGGAAATATTAAAATTGTCACTCATGATGTGACTGACGGTACAATGCAAGCTATAATTAAGGGAGAAATAACTGCAACCCTTTCGCAAAATCCTTTTGCTCAGGGGTATGACCCTGTAATACATCTATATAATTTTCTTGTAACTAATGTCAAGCCTGTTATATCAAGGCTTTTGACTGATATGACGGTTATTACTAAAGATAATTATAAGGAATACTGGAGTCCGGAGAAAGGTGTTATTCTTTCTAAAAAAGAGTTAAACAATCTGGAAGTTCCTGTAGAAAATCCAACTTCGAAATTGTATAAAATAGCTGTAATTTTACCGGATGACACTTTATTTTTTAAACCCGTGGCAGAAGGAGCCTTCGATGCAGTTAATAAATTAAAAGCTTTCAATGTTGAAGTAAAATGTATTAATTTAGACGTTTTTCGGAAGGTTGATTGGAGCGCAAAAGTATTTATTCCGGTGATTGAATCATTATTAAAGGAAGGATATCAAGCGATAACGCTTCCTATTTTTGATAAAGATTTAGTACCGTTTTTAAATGAAAAGATAAGCCATGGTTTAGTAGTGGTTATTTATAATTCGGAGCCGGTAAGTTTTCGCGGTATGGTAGAAACAGTATCTGTTCACTCGACGAATCTTTTTCAAATAAGTGTTGATCTTGCTGCCGGTTCAAGCGAGGCAAATCAGGTAACAGAACAGATCAGTATGACGATGAGGTCAATTAAGGATGCAACTCAGAAGCAGTTGGAACAGTTTGCAGAAACTGAAAGTTCTATGAATAATTTACAAGATAACATTACTGATGTTTTAAAAGAAACAGATGAAAGTGCTTCGGTATCGAAAGAAACCTTAAGGGCTGCTGAAACCGGATTTGAAGCGGTTAGAAAAAACCATGAAGCGATTTTAGCTTTAAAAAAATCCTCGGAATTGACAACCCAAATTATTAATACTCTGAATCAGGATGCTAATAAAATTCAGGAGATAGTCGGGATTATTGAGGATATAGCTTCACAGACCAATGTTCTTGCAATCAATGCAGCTATACAATCTACTCATGCAGGTGATAAGGGTATGGGATTTTCTGTTGTAGCTATAGAAATAAAAAAACTGGCAGAACAATCCGTGAAAGCAACAACAGATATTAAATCCCTTATAAATACTATACAGGCAGGTGTTGGTCAAGCTACGAAGGTTATTGTGGACAGTATTACTGAGGTTGAAAAAAGTGCAGAAATTGCAGATAAAGCTGAAGCTGCTTTAAATGATATCCTGAAAATCACTATAGAGAATGAGAGTAAAATAAATAATATTATGCAGACTGCAGACAGTATGAAACAGCTTTCAGAGAATGTTAGTAATGCAATGAGCGAGCAGGCTAAACTCAATAAGAATAATAGCAATTCTATTAATGAAATTACAAAATCCGTAAATGAAATGAATTTAGAAGTTGTAAATATTACAAAAACTGCACAACTTTTACGGGAAATGTCACAGTCACATGGCGATCTGATATCTCAATTTGTTCTTGAGGAAAAGAAAAAATAAGGTTTAATTTAAAAACATTTGCTTCTTTTCGAAGAATCAATTATAAACTTTTTTTCAATGTTAAAGTTGTCAATATGAATGATAAAATTTTTACCTTCATGAAATATCTATCTTATATTAATTTGTTGAAATTATTTGGTTTTAAATATAATATAGTCGTCTACTGTGTATATAATGTTTTTTAAAATTTAAATTAAAGTAAAAACTGATATTATAAATGTCGATTGTTAGGGAATAATATAAATTAAGGGAGGGCTTAATAATGAAAAAAGTTTTATTTTTTGTAATCCTGCAATTTACCGGGATTAATTCTTACGTGATTTATCGAACCCCTGAAGCAGGAAGATTTTATTCATGGCTTTTTTCACAGGAATTTTTAGGTAGAAGTATGGGTGTTGTCGGCACTGAATGGTAAGAAAAATTATAATTTCCTATTGAAAATATTGTACTACAACTTACTCAAAAAAAAACAATTTTTTTATAAGCCCCAGCTTTCCATGAAAAAACTATAATCTAAAATTAGCCTAAAAAGATAAAAAAAACCTAAAATTAAACCAAAAAAGCAGACCTTTCCCATTAACACATCAAGATAATGAAAAAGATATAAACATTTATGATACATTTTCTAAAACAGGTGGAGATTTATTCTAATTTTTCTCAAACTCACTGGATGACGCGCAATATATTGACATATACTTTTTCTTGCCTTATCTTTGTAAGGGAAAAGGAATACTGAATTGTC
>CAZYID010000228.1:0-4976 GCA_964646595.1 uncultured Spirochaetales bacterium
TAACAAGTACTCCGAACATAGGCGCTTGTTTTACTTTCAAGTCTTATAATCATTTCATTATTATAACCATTAATTTTTTTTTGAAAAATATTTTAATCCGGATTGTAGTGCATGTACAATACTTAGAGGTAGAAGATACTAAAAAAGTTATTGGATTAATCCAAGAGGGTAACTGTTTTCTTTAAGATGATTATTGTAATTTTGGTTTATAAAATCTTCAATTTATTAGGATTTAAATAATTTTTTTAAGATCTTTTTTTATCAGGAAACAGGACATAATATACAAGGTTAAAAACTTGCATTTTCGATTTCATTTCTTGACTATATTTATTTAATTTTATATAATTCATTCATTAATATTTATTTTTTTTCTTATAAAATATAGCTTTTAAAAGGAAAGAAAAATGAAAAAAAATTTACATTCTTTTCTGAAACTTTTTATTGTACTATTATTTTTTATAGCATTAATTGGGTGTCAACAGCAGGTCACCGATGATAACAATGATAACAATGATACTGAAGAAAATGGTAAAATCACAGTTAATTTAATTAATGCAAGCGCTGCTAATGGTAAAAACTTTATTATTGTAATTTGTTCTGATGAAGATGATCCTGCGGTAGATCCTCATTTGGATGAAGGAGCCGTTCTAATAGCATCTGGAACAGCATCTTATACAACTGCCACTGTTTTTACTGGGGGATTAATTTATGATGTTTGGGTAAATGTAGATTTGGATGATAGTTATACAGGTGCCCCAGGCACAGGTGCACCAAATAATGGTGATAGGCATAATGCCCCAGGGATTGATGTGAGCATTAATGGAAACAAGACAGTTACTATAGATTATAATACATTGCTAATAAAATAATTTTTGTTTATAAGTCAAAATAATTTATTTAAATATATATAATAATGACTTTTTTTACTCGGCACTTCAGACAACAGCAGATAAAAATTGCGCTCCCCGTTCAATAAAAAAGCTCGCTGTGGTACTCGATCTTGCTTTTGAGTCGTTCTTTTAATCGGAGAATACGCAACTCAAAAACTGTGGACAGAGCTTAATAAAAATAAAATAATTTTATTTTTTGTTTCTTTTACTCGATTAATAATTAGAATGACCAATAAAGTAAAAGGCTACTATTTATTAAATATACTTCCAAATGAAACGGAAAAAGAAATTCTATTCAGACTTCCCTTATATATAGAAAAAAAATATAGAAAAATAAAAATCAAAGTAAATAAAGATAAAGAAGTTAAACTTTTAAAAATAATTATTTTAAATATTTTAGATAACATTAAAAGTTATAAAGATAATTTTTTGTCTAATATTGTATTTCTTATACTTTACCTTTTTATTGTATTTCTTTTTTTATTAATGATAATCACAACAAATTATTATAATGGTTTACTGATAATAAAAAAAATGGTTAACAGCGGTGTTGGGCATCTATTTATGCTTGTCATAATTTTCTGGCATCTTGAAAAAATATTAAAAATAAAAATATTTTATGAATTAATAGTAAAAAAAATCAAACCAATTGAAATATTTTCATTATTCTTTTCTGCAATAATTCTTTCATCACTGCTTTTTTATGGAAATTTACAAACCAATCAAGTTCCTTTTACCGTAACAGATGATTATATGCTGTTATCAATAATATTATTCCCTACTGCAGTTCCTATTATAGAAGAATTAATTTTCAGAAGATATATTTACAGATATCTTAGAATCCACCTTGATCCGGTTACTGCAATGTTTATTACAGCAATACTTTTTGTTGGAGTTCATAATATGTTTAATCTAGATCTTGTTTTAATTATTTTTATTAGCTCAATAATATTATCAATTATTTATGAATTAAGCGGGAATATATTACTACCAATTATTGCACATAGTTTATCTAATTTAGCAATAATTGTATTAAAATACACTTCAATTTAAAATCTTAATCAAATAAATAACTTGATTTATACAAAAAATAATATTATAAATTCAACGAAATATATATTAGGAAAAAAAATGGCTTTAAAAATTTACAACAGTTTTTCAAGATCAAAAGAAGAGTTTAAACCAATTCATCCTCCTTATGTTGGAATGTATGTGTGCGGTCCTACAGTATACGGTCATCCTCATTTGGGTCATGCAAAAACTTATATTACATTTGATATAATTCATAGATATTTAAAATATAAAGGTTATAAAGTCAGGTATGTACAAAATATTACAGATGTAGGCCATCTTGTTGGAGATCTTGATGAAGGTGAAGATAAAATTCAAAAACAGGCAAAACTCGAAAAACTTGAACCAGTAGAAATTGCTTACAAATATGAAATATCATATTTTGAAGATATGGATACATTGAATATATTAAGACCTGACATAAGCTGCAGAGCTACTGGTCATATACCGGATATGATAGAGACAATCGAAAAGCTCATTTCAAAAGATTTTGCATATGTAACAAATGAAAAAAATGTATATTTTGATGTTAGAAAATTTAAAGATTTCGGGAAATTATCCGGTAGAAAAATAGAAGACGCAGAAGAATCAGGAAGAATCGAACAAGCTGATGATAAAAAGAATCCGGAAGATTTTGCTCTCTGGAAAAAGGCTGATGCAAGTCATCTAATGCAATGGAATTCTCCATGGGGAAAGGGTTATCCCGGGTGGCATATAGAATGCTCTGTAATGGGAATGAAATACATCGGAGATACTCTTGACATACATGGAGGCGGCATTGATAATATCTTTCCCCATCATGAATGTGAAATTGCACAAGCTGAAGCTATTACAGGAAAAACATTTATCAAATATTTTATTCATAACAATCTTCTTACTGTCAAAGGTTCCAAGATGGGAAAATCTCTTGGTAATTTTGTAATACTTAAAGAGTTATTTAAAAAATTAGATCCAATGGTTCTCAAATTTTATATACTTTTAGGTCATTATCACAGTCCAATAGATTTTACAGAACAAGCATTAGAAGCAGCAAAAAATGGATTTGAAAGATTAAAAAACTCATTTTTTTCTTTAAAACAAACATTAAGAAATGATAATGGTAAAGAAACTTCAAAAGAAAAATTTAATGATTTAGATCAGCTTAAAAATCAATTTATTTCAGCAATGGATGACGACTTTAATACTCCAAAAGCAATTGCAGTCATATTTGATATTTTAAAAAGTTCAAATAATGAGATTTCATCCGATAAACCGTCAATTCCTAAATTAAAATATATAGAATCATTAATCGAAGATTTTTTATTCAATGTCCTTGGTTTAAAACTTCAGGAATCTTCAGAAAATAACAATATAGAAAGTAAATTAATGAATTTAATTATTGAATTAAGAAATCATTTTAGAAAAGAAAAAGATTTTAAATCTTCTGATGAAATAAGAGATAAATTATTGACTATAGGTATAACTCTTAAAGATGGTCAAGAAGGGACAAAATACAATAAATAAAATTTAATAATAAGGAGTAAGTAATCAGTATTCTTTTATCAATAATATGAAAATTAAATATATTATATTACTTATAATTTTAATCTCTTCCCCCTTAATAGCACAAAATTATGATTATTACAGAAAAAATCTTAATGTTAAATTTTACATTAATCTTGGATTCAGCTATCATTTACCTATAACTACTGATTATGATTCTCAAACTGAAGCTTTTTTTGCTGATATCCCCTTAACTTTTGGTGTTGATATAAGAACAAGAAGTTGGGCTTCTTTTTATACCGGATTAGAATTTATATACGGGATTAATTATCAAAGATTAATAATTGAAGATGAATATTATTCATTTTATACTAACAGCTTTTTTATTCGTATACCATTAATCGCTAAATTTTATATTTTAGAAAAAAGAAATGAAGCTTTTGAAAACTTCTATATTGGTATTGGTGGTATACTGCATTTTTGGCCTGTGAATTATTATTACGTTATTACATTTGACAATTTAGTACATACAGGTAATTATTATAGACCATATCATAGTGAACTACCTCCAGGAAATATTTATACTCCTGCAAATGCAGGATTTAAATTCTGCATAGGTAATCATTTTTATGTTTCAAATAAAACTCTTTTAGGTTTTGAATTTTATACCACATATTTATTTTTACCGTTTATAAATGGTTATTATTTCAACCAAAATTATAATAGAGGAAATAATGTAATACTGGATTTTGATTTAAATTTTGGTGTGGTTCTTTCAATAGCAATAGATTTAAACGGTTAATAAAATAATTCAAATAAACACTTATTCATCAAATTAATTTTTAAGGAAGACTAATGATTAATAAAATAAATATAATTTATTTATTTTTAATTTTATTTATAACGACACAAATAAACGCAGTACCAAATTCTAATAATGATTTAATCGTAAAAAAAATAGCCCAAGTTATAATTGAAGAATATGATAAATATCAAAATTATACTTTCTTAGAAAAATTAGTATTAAAAATGGGTAAAAGCACTTATGTTGACAATATAAACATCTGGCAAAAAAATTATAATAATATTGATAATATTAAAATAGAATTACATCCAAAACTGGAAGATATGGTAAAAATAGCTGATAAGAATATGGAAACTAAAGATGCTGAACATTTTAGAAATCTTCTTGAACAATTAACTTTCCTGGGTTTTAAAAATCTCCAGATTTTTTATTTATCTGTAAAAGAATATCTTAAAAAAAATAATTTAACACATATCGATATAAACATACAATTGATTGACGATTCTTTATGCAATATAAATTTTTTTAATACAAAAAAAGAATTATATGCAAAGGAAGACATTATTAAATCTGAAATTCAAAAAATGATGAAAGAAGATAATGTAAAATATAAATTCACATTTTATTCATTTGCATTTAAATTTTTAAATAAAATTAGAAATAAAATAATACAAAAAGATATGGAAAAAATGCTTATAAAAATAAATGAAAAAAAGAATGATTTATAA
>CAZYID010000229.1:0-1483 GCA_964646595.1 uncultured Spirochaetales bacterium
CATTAAATAATAGAGCATTATGATAAAAACAATATCCATAGTCAAGAGATTTGTTATTATTATAAAAAAAAGGTTACCGGTATAAATTTCATGTTATATAATAAGAATATTAAAAATGTACCGTCACTATCTCTATCTTTAAAAAAAAATAAAGCTACTCTCGATATAATTCACGTTCATATGAAAATCCACTTTCATTAGTTATATTAACTTTAATATAATTCAAATCATATTCCAGAATTTCTATATGCAATGCATAAACCAGATTAATAGGTCTGCCATTTCCTGGATCCTGAGATTCACAATTAACCTCGATATAAATATAATTATCGTCTAAAGACCATGTTCCACTTCCGCCCATAGGTTCATCAACTATTACTGATTCACTTTCAAAAACATACCCCTCACCACCTTCATCGCGCCAAGTTCCAATAATATCCTGTTCCGTAAGATCTAAAGAATATGGACAAATCTCTGTTAAAAATCCGCCAAAAACCCAACCTGTTATATTTTTCCTTTTCCATTTAACCTTAGTCCACTTACCAATAGCTCCTGAAATTGTGATTTCTTTATTAAGTTCTTCAATAAAAATTACTTCCTCTTCATAAGGAATAGTAATTATTTTTTTTGATTTTGTTCCTGGTGCTTCTCTCATTCTCAATCCTGCTTCTGATGTAATCCAGCGTGAACTACTGTCAGCATAAATTAATAATGTATTTATAATAATAAATAAAATAATAATCTTCTTCATGATTAATTCCTTTCTTAATTTAAATTAATACTTTTTTTTATAAAAAAATATTTTGGGCTCTAATTGTATGTTCTTTATTACAAAGGAATAAATAAACTAACTCATTTTTTAGCCCCAAATCTATGTGTAATATTAGACAAATAATTTAAAAAAAAGTTTCGTGTTTTTTAAAATGTATTTATTGTTTTTTAATTAAATATTATACGAGTCATTAATATCTTTAATGTCTGACTCTCGATTTGATCTGTCCATTTTTTATCTCAATTTCATTAATTTTTTCTTTGTTATCAAATAGTTCAAGATATTTTTTATCAGTAACAGTTATAAACATCTGTTTATAATCTGATATTTTTTCTAAAACTTTTTTTTGTTTTTCGCTGTCCAGTTCCAATATAACATCATCTAACAATAAAATTGGAAAAACATCAAAAATTTTTTTATAATATTCACTCTGAGAAAATTTTAATACAATAGACGCTAATCTTGTTTGTCCTAAAGATGCGTATTTTGAAAAAACAATACCATTAATTAAAAATAAATAATTATCTCTATGCGGACCATAAAGACTAAAACCATATTCTATTTCTTTCTTTTCATTTTCATTGTAAAATTTTACTATGTCGTCAGGCTCTTCGCTTAATAATTTTATACTGGGTGAATATACTATTTTTACTTTGTCTTTAAATTGCCCTATTGAGCTAAATCCTTCTTGAAATATTTTATTTATTTCAT
>CAZYID010000229.1:1583-4940 GCA_964646595.1 uncultured Spirochaetales bacterium
TCTTTAAATTGCCCTATTGAGCTAAATCCTTCTTGAAATATTTTATTTATTTCATTTATTATTTCAGCTCTCTTTTTTTGAATATATATAATTATCTTTGATAGCTGTATATTATAAACAGCTAATAATTCATTATTATTTTTATCTTTTAAAATAAAGTTTTTTTGTTTTAATAAGTCCTGGTATTTTTTCAGATTAAACAAGTATTTGTTATCAACAGTAGAAATTAACAAATCAAAAAATTTTCGTCTTATATTTGGAGGTCCATTAATTATAAAAATATCTTCATTACAAAATAAAACAGAAATTAGTCTTCCCAGAACTTCTGAAAATTTACTAACTTTTTTGTTATTTATATATACTTCTTTTTTTCTGTTGTGATTTATTGAGATACTATTATTTAATTCGTTATGATTAAAATCACATTCTATGTAAAATGAATACTGCCCTTTTTTTACTAATTCCTTATCATAAACATGCCTAAAAGATCTTAAATATGAAAAATAGTAAATTAATTCCAGAATATTGGATTTCCCCATTCCATTTGGAGAATTAATAACATTAATGGGCTTTTCTTTTAATAATTCTAAATCTAAAAATTCGTAATTTCTAAAATTTTTTGCAAACAGTTTATTAATAATCAAATTTTTTCATTCCGCTTTTTTTAAGTCATCGGCATCATTATGTAAATAAAATCATTATTATTTTCTTCTCTAAGAACAATTGTGTTTTTAGGATCTTTAAATTCAAGGATCACTTTTTCGTTTTTAATAACGTTTAATGCTTCTGTAACAAATAAGTAGTTCAAGTTAATATTAAAATCTTTACAATTGCTTTCAACTATAATAATTTCTTCTCCTGATCCGATAGAGATGTCTTCAGAAGTAATTTTAAGATTTTCCCCTGAAATTAATAAATTTATTTTATGTGATTCTTTATCACTTATTTGGGATATTCTATCTAAAGATTGGTATAACTGAGTTTTATCAATCTTCATTTTTAAATTTTGATTTAATGGTATTACTTTTTCATATGGAGGAAAATTTCCTTCCAAAAGATTTGATATAAATGAAAAATTATCAATTTTAATATAAACATTTTTCTCTGTTAATGCGAACTGAATATCTCCGTTTCCAGTACATAATTTTATTGTTTCATTTAAAATTTTTGGTGGTATTATTATTCCTTTATCTAAATTATTTGGTATTTCAATATCCTTTTTTATAAGAGATAGTCTTTTCCCGTCAGTAGCAACCATTTTTAATGAATTTTCATGTTTTTCAAAATAAATCCCGCTGACAAATCTTCTGTTTTCGTTTTGTGATACAGCAAAGATTGTTTTTTTAATCATGTCAGAGAAAACTTCCTGTTTTATAGAAAAAAATTCTACATCTTCCATTTCTTTTATTACTGGAAATTTATCATTATCAATTCCTTTTAGTTTATACTGTATTTTATTATTATCTTTTGGTTTTATTGTTAATACATTATCTTTATCTAATTCTATTGATAATTCTGTTCCAGGTAGTTTTTTTGCTATTGAATAAAATTTATTACAGTTTACAGAAATTGATCCTTCTTCTTGTATATCTGCTCCTATAAATCCAAAAAAATTTAATTTTGCTTCACATGCAGTTATTTTTAATTTACTTTCTTTTGCATTTATCAATATATTAGATAAAATAGATATACTGCTTTTTGTTGATATTACATTTTCAGCAACTCCTATTATTTTTAATAAACTTTCTTTAGAGCATGTTATTTTCATTTTATTCTCCTCTCTAATATAATACTATTATATTAATAAAATTTAGTAGTCTTATGTAGTAGGTACCTAAAATATGATTATAACCTATATAAAGTATTTCTATATAATGTTTTAGCTATTAAAGAAACTGTTAATTACTTATTTATATACCTCAGGTTATTTACAAGCATTATTTCTGTAACCAGCTTATTACCACTTTATTTATAGGTTATTATAAAAATAATTCATTATAAAAAAACTATATTAAAAGATTTTTACTCTATTAATATAGTGGTTTTATTTAATAATAATTAAGTAAGTATGTATAAATTAAATCTTTTTTATTAATTATTCAAGAAAATTATTAGTAAATTATTCGGAATTTATTTTTTCAATTAATATTTCGACATCTTTTTTTAATTTGGCATCTTTGTTTGTCATGTCTTCTACTCTTTTTGTTGCATGCATTACAGTGCCGTGTTCTTTATCTCCGAAATATTTTCCTATTTGAGTTGTGGATAATCTTGTTATTTTTCTGCTGATATACATTGCGATTTGTCTTGCTAAAGCAATTGACTTTGTCCTTTTAACTCCAATAATTTCATGAGATTTAAGGTTGTAGTATTCTGCAACAACTTGAATTATTTTATCAACAGATATTGGGGAAGAATGCATTCCGGATAATCGTTCTTTTAAAATATTTTTTGATGTTTCTAATGTTATATTTGTTTTCATTATACTGGAATATGCAAGAAGGATTTGAAAAGAACCTTTTAAGTCTCTTATAGTTCCAAACATATTTGTACATATATATTCCATTGCAGCAACTTCTATGTCAAGATTATAAGTCTCTGCCAGGCTTTTAAGAATAGCCATTCGTAATTCAAAGTCCGGAGGTCTTAAATCAACAACTATTCCCATTGCAAATCTACTTTTTAATCTTTCTTCTAAATTTTTAACTTTTTTAATAGGCTGGTCACAGGAAAAAACCATTTGTTTAAAATTATCATATAGCTTATTAAATGTATTAAAAAATTCTCCTTGTATTCCTTCTTTATTAGCAAAAAATTGGACATCATCTAATAATAGAACGTCAAGTTTTCTATATTTCATTCTAAACTGTTCCTGAGATTTTGAACGAAGGGAATTTACAAAATCGTTTGTAAATTCTTCAGATGTAACATATTTAACTTTCTTTGCAGGAAACTTATCTTTTATATACTTTTCTATTGCTTTAAGTAAATGAGTTTTACCTAGTCCGCTGTTCCCCCAGACAAAATAAGGATTATAATGGGTTCCCGGATTTCCAGCTACAGCAAGAGCAGCTTTTGCTGCAAACTCATTTGAATTTCCTATGATAAATGAATCAAAAGAATAGTCATCAAGTTTGTTATTTGGAATTTTTTTTTCTATTTTATCAATTTTATCTGTTTTATCTGTGTTTTTATTTTTAATATTTACCGGTTTATTTTGTTTATTCTTAACACTATCTTTACTCTGTGTATTATTTGCAATAACTTTAAAATTAATTGAGCATTTATATCCGGAAATTTTAGATAAAATTAATTCAATTTGATTTTTATATTTTAATACATGGTCTTTTATAAAAT
>CAZYID010000230.1:0-4924 GCA_964646595.1 uncultured Spirochaetales bacterium
AAGTTTGGGCTTTAGAAGCATATGGTGCTTCTCATACCTTACAGGAACTTTTAACTGTTAAATCAGATGATATGAATGGAAGGACAAAAATGTATGAGAATATAGTTAAGGGAGAATATTCATCAGCTCCGGGAATACCTGAAGCTTTTAATGTAATGATTCAGGAACTAAAAGGATTAGGTTTAAATTTAAGTGTTTGTGATGCAAGAGGTAAAAGAATTCCTTTAACAGAAAGAGAAGAAGAAATACTTTCAAGAGTAGATAAGAACTTTTAATATACTTTTTATTTTATAAAAGGTTAAAAGATTTTTTTTAAAGTGGTATCTTTAAGGAGATTTTAATGAGAGATATAACCGATTTTGATTCGATCGCAATAACTATTTCTTCACCCGAAGTTATTAAAGCAATGTCTTATGGTGAAGTTAAAAAACCGGAAACCATTAATTATAGAACGCTGCGTCCTGAAAAAGACGGATTGTTTTGTGAGAGAATTTTTGGTACCACAAAAGAGTGGGAATGTTATTGCGGTAAATTTAAGTCAATGCGTTATAAAGGCGTAATTTGTGATAGATGTGGAGTTGAAGTAACCAGTTTTAGGGTGCGTAGAGAAAGAATGGGGCATATTGATTTAGTTAGTCCTGTAGCGCATATTTGGTTTTACAGAACAGTTCCATCAAGAATTGGTTTGTTTTTGGATCTGGCAGTTACAGCGTTAAAATCAATATTGTATTTTGAAAAATATATCGTAATTGATCCGGGTGATACAGACTTAAAGAAAAATCAGATTTTGTCGGAAGATGAGTATTTTGAGTTAAGAGAAAGATATGGATTAGCATTTCAAGCAGAAACTGGTGCTGAAGCAGTTAGAATATTATTAGAAGCTATAGATATTAAAAAAGAGATTGAAAATTTAAGAGCAATTATGCTTGAAAAGGGAGAAAAAAGCGATAAGAGACTGCTTAAAAGAATAGAGATATTAGAAGATTTTCATTTTTCAAAAAACAATCCTGAATGGATGATGCTTGATGTTGTTCCTGTTATTCCTCCGGATTTGAGACCAATGGTACAATTAGACGGTGGAAGATTTGCTACTTCTGACTTAAATGATTTATATAGAAGAGTAATTAATAGAAATAATAGATTAAAAAGACTTTTAGAGCTAAATGCTCCTGAAATTATAGTAAGAAATGAAAAAAGAATGTTGCAGGAAGCCGTAGATGCTCTTTTTGATAATTCAAAGAAAAGACGTGTTGTAAAAGGATCTTCAGCAAGACCATTAAAATCTTTATCAGATTTATTAAAAGGTAAACAAGGAAGATTTAGACAAAATCTTTTAGGTAAAAGAGTAGATTATTCGGGAAGAAGCGTTATTGTAGTTGGGCCCACTTTAAAATTACATGAATGCGGTCTTCCGGTAAAAATGGCTTTAGAACTTTTTAAACCTTTTGTAATGCATAAATTGGTTGAAAAAGAAATTGTATTTAATATTAAAAAAGCAAAACAGATGATTGAACAGGAGTTTGTAGAAGTTTTTAAAATACTTGAAGAAGTAGTTGCAGAACATCCTGTTTTATTAAATAGAGCTCCAACATTGCATAGACTTGGTATTCAGGCTTTTTCTCCAATTTTAGTGGGAGGAAAAGCGATTCAACTTCATCCTTTGGTTTGTAGGGCGTTTAATGCGGATTTTGACGGTGATCAGATGGCAGTGCATGTTCCGCTTTCGATTGAAGCTCAAATGGAATGCTGGATGTTAATGTTAGCCAGCAAAAATCTTTTAGATCCGGCAAATGGTAAACCAATAGTTGGACCATCACAGGATATGGTTTTAGGAATAAATTATTTAACCAGGATTCAAGATGGTGTTAAAGGAGAAAACAAAGGATTTAAGGATGTTAATGAAGTAATAAAAGCAGTTGATTCCAATACTGTACATTTACAGGCAAAAATAAAAGTATTAATTGATGATGAATTTGTTGAAACAACTCCGGGAAGAGTAATATTGAATGACGCTTTTCCAAAAGGTGTTGAGTTTATTAATGAAGTTTTAAATGAAAAAAGAATAAGTTTTATTATTTCAAAAATATTTAAAGAACAAGGGGCTGCAATAACAGTTAAAATGCTGGATGCAGTAAAGAATGTTGGTTTTAAATATGCGATGATTTTTGGAGCAACCATAGGTATGGATGATATAATTGTTCCAGAAAACAAAAAAGATATTATTCAGGACGCTCAAAAGAAAGCAGATGTTTTATATCAAGAATATAGAGACGGTATAATTTCTGCAGACGAGCGTTATAATAAAATTCAGGATATATGGACTAGAGCAAGTCATGAGATTTCAGACTCTTTGTTTGAGACATTAAAAAAGCATAAAAATGGTTTTAATCCTATATTCATGATGGCGGATTCTGGCGCAAGAGGATCTTCTACTCAAATAAGACAGCTTGCCGGGATGAGAGGTTTGATGACCAAGCCTAATGGAGAGATAATTGAATTACCTATTAAATCAAATTTTAAAGAAGGTCTTTCAGTTATTGAATTCTATATTTCTACAAATGGTGCGCGAAAAGGTTTGGCAGATACTGCATTAAAGACTGCTGATGCGGGATATCTTACAAGAAGACTTGTAGATATTGCTCAGGATGCTGTTGTTAATGAAGAAGATTGCGGAACAATAAATGGTATTGAAATGAAAGCTCTTAAAGAAGGAGATAAAATAATTGAATCTTTGAGAGACAGGATAATTGGAAGATTTGTTGCAGAGGATATTAGAGATCCGATGTCCGGAAGAGTAATTGTAAAAGCCAATGAGTTAATAACTGATGAGAGTGCCGATGAAATAGATGCATTAATAATAGAGTCAGCTAGAATAAGAACAGTTTTAACCTGCGAATCTAAAAGAGGGGTTTGTGTAAAATGTTATGGAAGGAATTTAGCGGAAAACAGAAGTGTTAGTATTGGTGAAGCAATAGGAATTATAGCAGCGCAGTCAATTGGGCAGCCTGGAACTCAGCTAACAATGCGTACTTTCCATATTGGTGGAGCTGCAACAGGTGCTGCTCAAGAAAACACTTTAAAATTTGATTATGATGTATTATTAGAGGATATAAAAGGTTCTACTATAGTATTAAAGACTAAAAATACATTGTTTGCCAGAAAAGGTTATCTTTATTTAAGCAGGATAAATCATGAGTTTAACATTAAAGATTGTAAAGTAAAAGTTAAGCATGAAGAAAAGATAATTGTTGGGAAAAAACTTTTTATTGATAAAAAAGGTGACGATATAATTTCACAAGAAGTAGGGTATGCTAAAATAGTTGGAAACAAGCTTTATGTGACAACTCAAGTACAGGAAGTAGTTGTAGAGCCGGGTTCTTTAATGTATAAAAAAGTAGGCGATATAGTAAAAGCAAAAGAAATAATTTTAGTATTTGATCCATTTGTTCAGCCGATAATTTCCGAAAAAAGCGGAAAAGTGAAATTTGTTGATTTAAAAATTGGAATAACAATTAAAGAAGAAATTGATGAAACAACAGGAACCAGGAAACATAAAGTATCTGAGCAATTTTTAGAGACATTACAACCTAGGATTTTAATTATTGACAAAAAGGATAAAGAAATTGCAAATTATATTTTACCTGGAGGATCATATTTAAATATTAAAGATGGACAGGAAATTGAAGCAGGGGATTCGATAGCAAAAATAATACAGAAAAAAGCTTCAAAAGCTACTGATATTACCGGAGGTTTACCTAGAGTTGCAGAATTGTTTGAAGCAAGGAAACCTAAAAATTTTGCTGTGTTAGCAAAGGTTAGCGGGGTTGTAAAGTTTGAAGGAAAATTAAAAGGTAAGGATATTATTGTTGTTGAAGATGTTTTTGGAAACAGCTTCAAGCATGTTGTTGCCGCAGGTGCTTATTTACTGGTTAGAGAAGGTGATTTGATAAGAGCAGGAGATAAGATATCAGAAGGACACATAAACCCACATGATATCCTTCAAAATTTAGGTGAAAATGCACTTCAAAGATTTATGATGAACGAAATCCAGTCAGTATATAGGCTCCAGGGTGTAAATTTAAATGATAAACATATTGGTGTTATTTTACGTCAAATGATGAAAAAGATTGAAATTATTGATGTGGGTGACACACATTTTATACTTGGACAGCAAATCGATAAATGGCAATTTTATGAAACAAATAAAAAAGTAATTAAAGAAGGTGGTCAGCCGGCAGTTGGCAGACCGATTTTATTAGGAATTACAAAGGCTTCTTTATCAATAGATTCTTTTATAAGCGCTGCTTCGTTTCAGGAAACAACAAGGGTATTGACTAATGCTGCTATAAAGGGATTGACTGATAATCTTAATGGTTTAAAAGAAAATGTTATAATTGGTCATTTAATTCCTGCCGGTACTGGAATGAGTATGTATAAAAACATCAAATTATATGATGAAAACATGGAAGATTTGGATGTCTCTTTAAGTAAAATTATGGAAGAAAAAAGCAAGCTAATGGGCGAAAATGCTATAACAGATATTGATAAGGCAAATTTGGGGCATATTGGAAAATAAAAAGTTATAACATGTGTTTGAAGAGAATGTATTTAAGAATTTTAGGATAAAATAATACTTATAATTTTGAAATAAAAGTATTATTTTATCCATTGTTCTTAATATTTCTTTCGTTTCATTTATATTAACTATTCTTTGATTTAATTTTATTTATTATTGCATAAAATCGTTGACATAATTCATTTTTTCTGGTAATTTCGGCATCACGTTTATTATAAATATAATTAATTTGGAGTTAAGATAATGCCAACTATAAATCAATTAATAAGAAAAGGTAGAAAGAAAGTTAGTTCAAAAACTAAATCTCCTGCTCTTAAAAATTGCCCTCAAAGAAGAGGTGTTTGTACA
>CAZYID010000231.1:0-4917 GCA_964646595.1 uncultured Spirochaetales bacterium
CACGATAACATCTTTTTGAAACAAGTGCATCAAAAACATCAGCAATTGCAACAATTCTGCCAATCAAGGGAATATCTTCTTTAGAAAGACCATTTGGATAACCCGAGCCATCCCATTTCTCATGATGTGTTAAAGCAATTTCCCTTGATATTTTCATAATTTCAGAACTTGGGTCCTTTAAAATATTTCCTCCAATAATTGTATGAAGCTCCATAATCTCACGTTCTTCACTTGTTAAAGCACCTTTTTTTAAAAGAATATCATCAGGAATACCAAGCTTCCCTACATCATGCATTGAACTTGCATATTTTAACAAACTAACATAATCTTTATCCAATCCAAGAGTCGTAGCTAATACCTCACAGTAACCGCGAACTCTTTCAATATGGCTTGCTGTATCATGATCTTTATATTCAGCAGTAACAGCCAATCTAAAAAGCGTATCAAGATGAGCTCTTTCCAGTTTTTCTGTTAAAGCAGCATTACTTTTCCTGTAATCTTTCAAATGTATTCTCATTTCTTCAAACGAAGTAATAGTATCCTGAATTTCTTTATAAATAGAGGAAATTTTAATCGGTGATTCAAGATCGTGTTTTTTTACAGCAACTGTTGATTTTTGTAAATAAGCAATAGGGATTGAAATGGACCTTGCTATTATAAATCCTATAATACTTGCAATTATTGCAATAATTATCGAAATATAAATATTAAATAAATTATTCTTTTTGATAACTCCAAGATAATCATCCTCAGGAAGATAAATACCTATTAACCATGGCCACTGTTTATTTTCAAATGGCGAAAACATAGCATGATAATTTTTTTTATTGATTTTAAATGAAACAAATTCTGATCTATTTAATTTTAAACTTTTATTTTTTTCCTGAAGAACTGAATATGCTTTTTTACAGATCTCATCATCTATTTCATTAATTTTAACCAATCTTATACTATCATTTTGTTCTAAAGGCTGTATTATTTTTGAAATATCAGGATAAGCTATTACATCTCCGTTATGATTTACAATGAAAGTTTTACCATTTTTTCCAATTTTTAATTTTGAAATAAAGTTTGAAATTTCATCAATTTCAATATCAACACCAACAACTCCTTTAATATTCCCATTTTCATCAAATATTGGGCTTGAAGTAGTAATCCCGGGTTTTTTACTTGTAAAAAATATATACGGATCAGTCCATATTAACTGTTTCTCTTTTACTGCCTGAATGTACCAGGGCCTCTTTCTTGGATCATACTTATCTTCCGGCATAGGTTTTCTTGATATTTCTTTTTGAAAAGCGTCTCTCAATATCATCTCAACTTTTCGTGTTCCATTATTAATACGAATTGATTTTGTTAAAAAACCGTCGTCTACAAGATCATTATATCTGGAAGCCATTATAAACTCTCCGCTAGAGCTGCCATAATAAATACCGGAAAACTGATAATATACTGAAAGCTGTTCATAAAAATAACTTTCCATTGCTTTAAAATTATCACTGCTGACAATATTGCTTAAAGCAAGACCGCTTGTTAAAATTGCTGCATCCCTGGCCGGTATAAGATGATTATAAGATTTATTTATTGTATATGACGAAATATTCTGCATTATGTCATTAGCATGATTTAATAATGCTTTCCGTGAAGTAAGAGATGATGAAAGTATTATAAAGGTTACTGAAAATAAAACTAAGCCTACTAATCCAATAATCAATATTAATTTTAATGACAGCTTCATTTGTTCCTCTTTTATAAAAGAAGTATAATTTAATTCAAAAAAAAATTTATAAAATATCTTATGAAACTTTTATTTATATCTGGTAAGACTTAATAACAAGTTGATATAAGAATTATAGTCCCATATTTTAAAAAATTCAATATTTTAAAATTTTTTTTAAAAATTATATTTTTTTTTAAAAAACCAAACTTTTTAAATTCTATGCCATTAAAATAATATAATAAAAAATAAAAACTCAAGTCTCTTGGAATTTCAATAAAATACTGTTATATTATTGAAAAAATTTTGGAGTAAAATTTGAATCAAGAACAGGTAAAAAACATTTTAATACAATTAGAAAACAATGTTGAAGAATACAAAGTTATTTTTTCCGGAAAAACAAGTAAAAAAGTTAATGGGTTATATTATCCTGATAAAAAAGAAATAATAATTCATAATAAAAATTTCAATGATGATAATTCCTTAGTTTACACTGCAATTCATGAGTTTACACACCATGTTCATATATCCAGATCTCCTATTCCAATTTCTAATCGATGTCATACAAATGAGTTCTGGAATATTTTCCATAAATTATTATTTAAAGCAGAAGAGCTTGGATTATATAAAAATATTTTTGAAACTAATGAAGAATTCAACAAACTAACAAATGAAATAAAAAATAGTTTTTTATTTAAAAATGCTGAACTTATGAAAAATACCGGAAAATTATTGATAACAGCAATAAATCTATGTCAAAAACACAAAGTAAGGTTTGAAGATTATGTTGACAGAGGATTATTATTAAATAGAACAACTGCTAATACTATGGTAAAACTTTATACAATGGATATTAATCCTGAAATTGGTTTTGATAACATGAAAATTGTATCAAAAATAAAAGATAATGAGGAAAGAAAAAAAATCGAGAATGAATTTTTGAGCGGTAAAACTCAAGACATGATAAAAGCAGAAATCTCTTCAAAAAACAAGCCAACTGAAACAATTGATATTCTGGAAGCAGAAAAAAATAGACTAGAAAAAACAATTGATACCTTAAATCAAAAGCTGGAAACCATCAATGAAAAAATTAATGAATTAGCTGCTTCAGGATAAAATATAAAATTAATTCTAAATCACTTTTTTTATTGTATTCCTTTACTCGGGTAATAAATAATATATTTCTAAATTAAAAACCATCCGGAATATCTATAATCCATATTGTGGTCCCGCTGGTCCCGCTAAAATCATCAGGATCTCCCGGGTAGGACTCGAACGCTACTTTTTTTACTGGGTCAGGTGACCACGAAGGTGCTCCATCATATCCGCCATTGTAGAATGTTAATCTTTTTGGAGTTCCTCCGGTAATTGGAATTACATATAGATTAGCACATTCTAAATCACCATCTGTACTATAAACGATTCTTAGTCCGTCCGGTGAAAAAGATGCATCAGTATTATCACCGTCTGATGTTGTAACCTGCGTTTGTCCGGTACCATCGGTATTCATAATAAAGATATCCCATTCTATGCCTACTATTTTCTGAAATAAAATACGATTACCTGCCGGAGCCCAGTTGGGTTGACGACAATCACCAGATGATGTAAGCTCAGTAAAATTAACATCTATTGGATCAGATAACAATTTTTTTATTATTATACCATTTCCTTCTACATCAACAACATGAGATTCAAAAACTATCCAAAGCCCGTCAGAAGAAAATGATGGTTCATATGCTTGAAATCCATTTCTTTCTGTTCTCTTTGTTAAGCCTGTACCGTTATCATTTATAGTATAAATTTCATCATGAGGATTACGGCTGGAAGAAAAAACAATTTGATTTGAATACCAAACAGAACCAGGTAGGTTTACATTTGCACTATCATGATTCACAAGCATTGTTAACTTATTTGTTTCAAGATTAATTTTATATAAATCAGCACGTCCGGTATTATAACCATCTCTAAATCTTGTGAATAACAAGGATTTTCCATCAGGAGACCATGCGGGATTTTGCAGGCTGCCTGTAAGATTGATATTTACTTTGTATGCATTATCACTTCTCTTAGGAGGTTCATCTGAATCTCCGCCTCCGGAAGAACCACCGCTTCCTGAACCTGTAGATGGGCAACTTAACAATAATAAAAATAGTATGGTTATTAATGTAATATTTATTTTTTGCATATATCCTCTTTTTTAATTTAATATATTACTTATTATATTTAGAGTATATCGCAAAAAAAATATTTTTCCATTTTTAAAAATAAAAATATTATAAAACTAAAAAAAGATTATTCTATAACCTTTTTCCTTAAAGTCTTTATTTTCCCGCGCTTAGCTTTACTGTCAAGGCGTGCTTTTTGAGAATTTTTTGACGGCCTGGTTGGTCTCCGTTTTTTAGAAACAGATATTACACTTCTAATAAGCTCCTGTAATCTCAAAAGTGCAATGTCTTTATTTTTATTTTGGCTTCTACTTTCTTGAGCTTTTATAACAATAATACCGTCTTTTGATATACGATTATCATTTAACATTAATAAGCGTTGTTTATAAATATCCGGTAAAGATGAAAAATTAATATTAAAACGCAGATGTATTGCAGTTGAAACTTTATTAACATTTTGACCGCCGGATCCCTGGGATCGTATAGCATTAAATTCAATCTCATCAATAGGTATGCTTATATTTTTAGATATTTGCAGTGTCTTTTTATGTTTTATTTCCCACAACATTTTTTATACTTTTTTTTACTTCCACAAGGACAAGGATCATTACGTCCAACTTTATTTTTAACTTTTATTGGTTTTGGGGGTTTTAATAATTGTTTTAATTGTGTTATATCTTCAGGCTTGCCTGATTCGACTTCAATTTTATACTGCCAGCCGTTTTCTTCAAATATTGAAGCTACTTCTTTTGCTCTTGTTTTATTCGGCACAGTTACAATTGCAGGATTTTTTTTAGAGCCTAATTTTGCTTTTACTTTACCATCAAAAACTTCGCCTGCTTTGCTGTCATTAAAATTTCTTTTACCCATTTTTTCTCCATTATTATCAATTTTAATTTGACCCAATTTACAATAATTGATTATACTATAAAAATTAAATATAGTACATAACAAAAATTCATTCAAATAATTTAAATTGAATTATTTAAAAATAAAACATAGATATACTAAACCTTACAGCCTCAGACAAATGGA
>CAZYID010000232.1:0-4908 GCA_964646595.1 uncultured Spirochaetales bacterium
TGTATATTGTTTCCAATTTTAAATGAAGATAAATAAAATTTCATCTTTCTCCCTTGCTAAACAATAACTAAGTCCAAGATTTACTTATAATTCTAATTATATAAAACTCTGCATTAAAACTCAAAGTTTTCATTATTTTTAAAAAAATAATTATATTTATTTTTCTTTCGTTTCTTTTTATATAATCATCTATTTTACTTATTCTTCTAATTTTCTGCATAATATATTTCTCCCTCAATAAACATATATTAAACCTCTTGGCGAAATCGAACGTTTATTGAGAGAGAAATATATTCAAATAAATAATTAAATGACAGTTGGATGAATAAAAAAATGTGGTTTAAAAAAAATAAGTCAAGAATAAGACCTGCCTCGAGTATTCCCATGGGTAGGCTCTAGTACTCTCTGTTATACGAAATGTTATACTTTACTTCACTGAAATATCATATTCCATAATTATCATTTTTCCGCTTCCTTTTACTACTTCATTACCAAATTCAATAGAAGAAATATATAAATTTTCATCAATTAACTTTAAATCTAATAATATATTTAAAAAATCAGATAAATTTATTACACCATTATTAACACTATTAAAGTACTCAAAACATATATAATCAAATTTATGGTCTTCTACTTTAAAGGACTTTTTAACATACAATAATATTTTATCATTATTTATATAAACTACTTCATCAGGTTTACGTAATCCTGCAGGATTCATTCCTGAGTTATTTAACCAAATCATAATTTCATGTGTAATTGATTCAGGAGAAGGATCTTTCGAATCAGTTAAGAAAATATCAAAAGCAGTATTGTATACTCCATCTGCAATTAATTTAAAATTATATTTTATTAAAAAATCATAAGTATTAATTTTTGATGGTAAATATTTTGAGGTATTGTAATTGTGCCATGGTTTTTTACCATATATAATTTCTGGATATGCTTTAACATTGAAACCTTTATCAGGCCATAACCATGTCCACCCGCATAATTTCGGATCTTCGTTTAAGAAAATATATTGTTCATAATTGGTTAATTTTTTTTTACCCCAAACATTATTAAATAGAGAATAATTTAAAAATTTTATTTCAGCCCAATCTACTGAAGATACAAAATCATATTTCTCTTGATTGTTTCTAGATAAATTATTATTTTTGTTTTCTGTGTACAATTCTAAATTACTTGTACATACAATAATTGAAATCAAAAAATAAATGATAAACACTTTTTGTATCATTAAATCATTCCTTTTAAAAAAATCAGCACAGCAATTCGAACAACAATATGTACATATCTTTTATACATCTAATAATACAAAACTCAACGTAAAAACTCATATTTTTCATTAAAAATCTTTATTTATTCAAACCACTTAACCGGTACAGGTCCTCTTGGTGCCATTCGTTGAAATTTAATATCCGGATATCCAACAGTAAAGGCTGCAAGTATTTTTTCTTTTTTAGGGATTCCAAGGGTTAGTTTTGTTTTTGGTTTTTTATTTAAAACTAATTCAGCAAATCCAATCCAGCAAGTACCAAGTCCCAGAGATTCTGACATGAATACTCCATGAGTTGCTGCAATATGGGCATCAGAATTTAAAAACATTTTATAACGAGGCGAATATTTTTCCGGTGCCGTAATAATAATGACCGCCGGAGCATTAAATAAAAATCGATATTCTTTATTAAGTAGTTTTTGAAAAAAGTCGTGATTTGATTTTTTAATTTTTTGAAGTTTTTCTTTAAATGACATTTTTTTAGTTTTCGTCAATAATACCTGAAGATATAAAATGAGAGGATTATACGTCATTTTAAGATATTTCATAAAAAAACCTGAGACAGTATCTTCCAATTTATTTAAAAGCTTTTCATTTTGATAAATATAGTATTTTCTATACATTTTATTACTGGCTGATGGAGAACGTCCTAAAGCTTCCAGGATAAGTTCAAGATCTTTACGGCTAACTTTTTTGTCCTTATATTTTCTTATAGAGCGTCTTTTAAAAATAATATTTTTTATAATTTTTGAAGCATTATTTATTTCAATTTTATCAAAATTATCCTCTTTATAAAAAACAGAATCAGCCTTTTGATTAATCTCATAATTTACTGCATTAGTTGGGCAGACTGCTACACAATGACCGCATTCTATACAATTATTTAATGGATCATGATGATATTGTTTGTCATCTTCTATGACAAATAATTTTAAAGGACATTCATTAAAACATAATTGACATTTTGTACATAACTTCTGATTAATATTTGTTATTTTCAAGTTATTAACTCCTATAATAAATACCCTATTTCTTATCAACAGCTCAATTTTATACTCCGTTCCGAGTATTCTCGAGGGAAGCTTTAGGATTTCCCTACCAGGGGATGACATAAATGCCGGATTATTGAAAGTTGTGCTTTATGATGTTTTATAAATATATATATTTTCTTTTATTTTTTCAATCATTATATACTGTTTTCCGCCATCATCATAACTATCAATTTGAGGCAAATCTTTTTTATCATTAATAAACATTAACCCTATTTCATTATCTGATACACCTGCACAAATAAATTTAATAATCTTATCATTCACTCGTACATATGCCAAAATATTTATTTCTTTTAATGAATCTAATAATTGTTTAATTTCTGTTTCATTTACTTGTAATTCTTTTTCAAAATAATCATTTGCAGCAATTTCTTTTTTAAGTGAAGGTATAAAGCCGCCAATTTCTGTTGGTACTGCAATATATTTTTTATTATTAAAACTAAAATAATTATTAATTCTAAACTCATCTTTTTCAACCCAATGCGATAAAATTATTATTTTATTTTTATTTTCAATATTATTTTTAATTAAAATAATTTCTGATAAATTTTTTGTTAATTCTCTTTTCCAGAATGAATAATATGAATTAGAAAGCAAATCATCACAGGTTTTTTTCACTTCCTTAATTCCAATATTAAATTTTACTGAAATAAATCCAAAAAACATATTTTTCAATTTTGCTTTTTCTTCCGGTTTAAATGTATTTGTTATCAATAAATCATAAGGCGCATAAGGAGCTGTATATTTTAAAAACTTGATTTTTGTTTTAAAGTTTATAGCATTTATTTCTTTATCAATTGTTTTTATTAATTCATTAAACTCATTTTCAACAATTGGCACAGGAAAATCTTTTGAAAATATTAAAAAATTTAAATTCAAAAAAAGAATTATTGCTATATTTAAAAATAAAACTTTCATTATTATCTCCTTTTTCATAAAACACAAGTTAGGTTATTGGTTTGCTAGTAGCCCAAATTATCGGTATATTTAAGCAACTTACAATTATTATATCAAAAATTAAATATTAAAAACAACATCTATTTTTCATGATAACCAGCCGCTGATAATTTGGGTGGAGCTACAGCAGAACCGGCTACTAGCTTTTATGTAAAATTGGCCGTAAGAGAAAAAATAATTATTAAAGACAAGGATGGCGTTTCTTATCAAAAATTTATCAGTATATATTATAAATATTTTTTAATAATTTTTTCAAAAATTGTAAAATCACAATTTTTTCAAAAATATTAGAAATTTATATTGACATATTGATAATAATAAATTAATCTTTGAACTTAAAGATAACCTGTCTAACAACTTTTTCAAAAATTTTATCATTACATATATATATTATTTTCAATTTATTACATTTTAATAAATGTTAAAATCTTATTTATTAGGAGGTGCTTATGGAAAATATTTATGGAGATTGGTTATCTTAAAAAATGGAGTTGAATAATTATTTATTAATATTATTCAACTCCTCTTATGTTACAAAAAAGTTTTCCTTTATAAAAATATTTAATGCATTTTTTAAGGGTTAAATTTCTTTATATTTACAGCAAAACTAATAATACTTAATAATTATTTTATAATTAAAGGAGTAATATAGAATGAATAACAAAAAAATCGGTTATATATTAATTAGTGGAGGACAAATGTCTGACTGGATATGGAAAAATTTTATTCCACTTTTAAAATTACCATATATTATAATAAGTTCACGACTAGAAAATAATAATCTTAAAAATAGAATAAATTCAAATTTATCAGATTGTGTTGAATATGTATTGAAACAATTATCAAATTTAAATTTCAATTCATATATTATTATAGGGCATTCTATTGGAGGAATCCTTGCGGCACAAGTCGCATTAAAATTAAAAAATCAAATTGAACATATAATTTATATTGCTGCTAATCTGCCTAAAAATAACAATAACGCAATTAGTACATTCCCTTTTTTAAATAGAATAATGATTAGAGGTTTTATTTCTTCTCAAATTAAAAAAGAGAATACTTTAATAAAAAATGATGCAAAATATTTTCTAGACTTATTTTGTAATACATGTTCAATTGAAGTTAAAAAATTTATATCTCAACAAAATTTAAAACCAGAACCAATGTGCTTATTTAACGAAAAAGTAATATGGGATGACTTAGAAAATATACCACAAACTTATATTCGATTATTAAAAGATAAAACAATATCACCAAAAATTCAAAGTAAGGTGTCTAAAAATACAAATATTCAAAATATAATTGATATAGAAAGTGATCATATGGTAATGTTAAGTCATCCTAAAGAATTATTTAATGCAATAAAACATATTTCTTAGGCAAAGCGTCTATTAAAAATATCCCTAATGCTATTGAAGTACTTATATATACAAAATTAAAAATATAAAATATTTTTCCGGTTGCTAAAAATCTCCAAAAAGCAACAGAATAAAAAATAACAATAAATAATAAAGGTACTTTAAAAGTATCAAAACTAATCTTCCAGTTTTCATTTTTATTCATGTTAATTTTTCTCTTTATTTAATATTGAATAATATCTTCTTTATTTATATATTT
>CAZYID010000233.1:0-4858 GCA_964646595.1 uncultured Spirochaetales bacterium
TAGCGTATTTAACTGAAGAAGAAATAATTGATTTTTATGAATTATTTTTTGGAAACATTTTAATTAAGAAACCAAATTTTTCATATTATTCAAATTTATCAAAATGTTTAGACAAAGAAAATTTTGTGCAGAGTGTCTTAAATAAGTTGAATGATAATGAGCTTAAAATTTTAAAGTTGTTATCTAAAGATATTTTTGTTCCATATGATTACCTAACAGAAAAATTAAGTATTATTTTAAACCTTTCAAATCAGGTTATTAATAAAGCTATAACTTCTTTGATTGATAAAAAATATATTTTTCTTAGAGATAATAAAACATTAGTTGTTACAGATGTTTTTTTTCCGGAGAAAACTGAAAAAGTTAAATTTTCATTTGATGATCAACATGTGGAAGATTTTTCTTCAAAAATTATTGTTGATATTAATAATTTGATTAATTATTTTATTTCTAAAGAGTTGACTTTTTCAAACTCTTTAACTTTATATAAAAAAGATTTGATAGCATTAACCAGTGTGTTTTCTAAATTTTCTTTATTAACAGAAAAAGAGTATAATTTAGGTGCATATTTTTTCTCATTATCTTTTATAGGGATAAATGATGTTATTTTATTAGATAATATAAAAGAATATTTTGAACTTTCTCCTTTAGATCAAGCGTTAAATTTTACTAAAATTGTTTTCCCATGGATTTATTCTATTTTAACTTATTTCTATTCTTTAAAGAAATCAGTGAAGATGGATTTAACTGAATTTAAAAGTTTATTTTTATCTACTTTTTTGTTATCAGAATATAATTCAACTCCTTTTAAAATGGGCGTAGAAAGTATGTTGAATTTTTTAACTAAATTAGGATTGGCAACAATAATGAAAAAGGAGATTTTTTTTCCATATTATTCTAAAGTAGACCTCCTCACAAAAGATGATGTTAGATTGAGTTCTAGTTTTAATTTTTATATTAATGCAAATTCGACAAGGAAAGATTTTTACATGCCTTCATTATTTTCTAATTTTATTAAATATAATAAAATTACAGAATATGAAATTTCTGAATATTCAATAAAAAGAAGTATTACATTAGGATTAACTCTAGAAGATATTTTTAACTATATAAACAGTTTAAATATTACTATGTCTAAAAATGTTGAGGCAGTTATTAAGCAATGGTTTGATAAATATGCTTCATATTATTATGCCAGCGGAACTTTCTTTTTTTGCAAAAGCGCGGAAAAAGGCATTTTAATTAATTCTTTAATAAAAAAAGGAATGATTAAAGCGTATGAAATTAAAAAGAATGAAATTTTTCTTGTGAAAGAAGAAGATAAAGAAAAATTTTTCAATTTCCTAGAGCAATCCGGGATTGATTGTTATGAAAAAATAGCGCGTGAAACATATAAAAAGAAAGATGTGAATATCGTAAAAATTAAGTCTTTATTAGAATTAAATTAGTATTGTATTAATTATAATTATTGGACCAGACTATTCAAGTCCACTTCAAAGTTAACCGGATAACCAGTAGGATTCAAAAAAAATTTCAACTTAATTAATCTGGAAAAACACATTTAGAAAAATAAAAATTATTAAGATTAGTATTTTTTTTATAGGGCGAAATACAAGTTTTTTATTTTAATTAGCTGTAGGCGGCAGGTTAATTTTTACACCGGTAATTGGCTCAAAGTACTCTTCCAGGAAATATTTTTTCCACCCACATGATGTTGAATCATTCAAAAAATCTTCATGTTCAAGAAAAGAATTTAAAGGGCATCCTCCATGACAGAGCCCCCAAAATCGGCAATCATTACATTTATTTAAAGGTAAAAGTTCCTGTCTTTTTTGTAATTGATCACGCTTTTTATCATGAAGAATATCCAGTAACATATGGTTTTGGATATTTCCATATGATAATATATTAAAATCACCAGCTTTACAGCAATGTGATGACTCTCCTGTTGGTCCAATATAAACCCACTCATATGCACAAAGTCCCGAGTCTTCACAAAATAACATCTTGTTATTATTTGCAGTTTGTAGAATATTATCAAACGGTTTTATGTGCGGGTATCTTATTCTGTTTTTCCACCATACAGGGAGGATTGTACCAAGAAAATCAGCATATTCTTTGTGAGATATTTTTAGGTTGTGTTTATCTTCATTGTGTACATAAATATTATTAAGCATTGGCTGAATGTGAGGATTAAGATTTGTCAAATAATAAAAAAGCTTTAAAGGATCCTGTAATGATCTTTTATTAACAACATATATTATTCCCCATAACATATTGTTTTTATTTAATAGATTTATTCCTTGCATAAATTTTTTATTATATATTTCTGAGTCGACATCTTTACCAATACCTCTTATATTGGGGATCGGTTCAAAACTTGTACCAATTTGCTTGATACCCATTTTTTTAAATACATCAATTAATTCCTGATTGATTATTGTTAGATTTGATTGCATTGCGTGTTCTATTCGATTTTTTGTTTTAGAGCAATGTTTATTTTGAAATTCTAGTGCTTTATAAAAATAATCCGGACCAAGCAGACAAGGTTCTCCACCATGCCATGTGAAAAAGACTTTTTTACTTGAATCAGTTAATAAATATTCATTTATCCTTTTAAAAACCAATTCTAATATATCATAACTCATTATTGTTTCTTGATTCTTTTTTATCGCGTCACAATATAAGCAGCGAGAATTGCACTTTTCTACTGCTTTAAAAATTATAACTGCCATATTTTTTCCTTTTTTGCTTCTTTATTTAAATAATAATAATCAGCAGCATCCATAAAATCGGAAAAAAAATTTTTACATTGATCATTTTTTTTACATAAAGAAGTAAATTTTCCTAAACAAATTCTCCATGAAAGACAGTATGCACACTCAGATCTTTTTATGAAAAAATTTTGCCAATTCACAAGATAATTTTTATATTTTTTGTTATCCGTAATTGTAATAATAGAATCTATTCCAGCAGCAATAAAATTACCATTTTTTAAATCAATGTGTGATAGTGCAATATTTTCATCTGGATCAATATGTAAAAATTTTTTAGGATCATCAAAATACACAGTACTAAAATTAATTGTATCAATTGGATCGTAATTAGATACAACAAAATCAAATGGTTCTATTTTAGCATGAAGGCATTTGCTGTAAACATAATAATACATTAGATCATTTACATATTCCCATTCTATTTTATTCCCAGTGAAAAATAAACCGCAATTAACATTTAATGAAGATAATATTTTTAAACTTAAAAAATTGTTAATATTATCTGCTGAAAGAAATATTTTTAAATTACATTTTTTTATTAATGGTAGTTTTTGAATGAACTCTTTAAATGATCCAAGTTCGTTCAGATATAATGCTATAGGAATATTTTTCCAGTTTTTATTAAAATCTATTGATGATAAAGGTTTGTTATGGATTAATTTAATACAGCATAGTTTGTTTTCTTGATTTGCAATAATATTTATTTTTTGGATATCATTAATATTATTTGTTGTAATAATTAATTTATGAGTTTTAAGTTTTAATATTAATTTTTTATCAAATGGACATACTATAATATGTTTATTCAATTTTTAACTCTTTTTTGTTTTCTATTGATTGATTTAAAATATGAGCTAAACAACCTCCTGAGCATTGTTTGTTTTTACGGTATTGACAGTCTAAACATTCTTTATAAATCCCGCCAGCTTCTTTCCTGATTTTTTTGTGGAATTTGTTAAAATAATTTTGTATATCCTGGATTGAATCAAATTCATAAAAGGATTTTTTATCAAAATTAGCTAAAGGGAAACATGACCATACTTTCATGTCAGGTCCAATATCTATAGCTGGATTACATGCAAATATTAGGCTTTCAATAGATTTTCCTGCTATTCTAAAAAATTTACCAAGCTGTTCATCTGTAAATTTACATAAAGGAAATCCGCAATCAAAAAATACATTTATATTCATTCTTTCAAAATCAGGGATATATGATGATAATTTATTAATCATTTTATCGAAATTTTTTGGAGGTATATATTTATTCTTTTCTCCAGGTATTACATGAGCTAATCCTAATCTTATATAGGGATTTAATTTGTAACGTTCAATATATTGAAAAAGATAATCCATCTCAAAATCAAGATTATATATATTAAAACTTAATGAAATTTTATTTCCAAATTCTTTTAAAAAAGCATTTATTTTTTTAGTTTCTTCTTGTGTAGAAATATTTGGATGATTTAGGTTGCAAATAAAAGATAATGCTTTAGGATCAATTTTACTTAAATGTTTTTTTACTTCCTGTAATTTATTTTCTGACATTATTCCAGAAGTAAAAGTCATAACATGAAAGTTTCTCTGGATTAAATATAAGACAAAATCAACAAAATCAGGATGTAATGTAGGTTCGCCGCCTAATAAATAAATATTCTTATCTCCTGAATATTCAATTAAATCAGCAATATAGATAAGATCATCCCATGAAAGCATGTCAGAAGAAATAGAATCTTTCATGTGTTTTTTCGCAAAACAGTAAGGGCATGATCTAACGCATTTTTGTGTTAATAATATATTTGGCATAATTTTTGATGTTAATATAATAGAATAGCTATTTATAGTCAATAATAATAGTTTATTGTAAAAAAAAAAAAAAATTTTAAAAAAAAATTGATTTTTTTATTAAAATAAATTACATTAAATTGATCTAATAATTTTAGTTAAAGATACTGGAGGAAACATATGGAAAAAAAAGAAAAAAAGTTAACAAGAAAACAAGCTTTAAAGCGTATTGCTTTAGCATCATTAGGTGTTGTTGGTGGAATTGCAGCTCTTAAAGTTACAACAGCATGTCCTGTTAC
>CAZYID010000234.1:0-3147 GCA_964646595.1 uncultured Spirochaetales bacterium
AATTTGTTATAATTAAATAACCTCATATAAAAGTACCGATTTATAATAATTAACTAAAATATTTCTATTTAAATTATTATTTTTAATATTAAGGATTTGCTGTTATAATTGATTGTGTTATTATACTTTATATCAAAGATCATTATATTACTTTATGAACTCAAGAATTGAAAATGAGTTTGATAAACAAAATTAAAATTTAATTAGGGAGGATAAAATTATGGGAAAAGAAAGAAATATAAAAAAAGACATTAAAAAGAAATCAACTAAATCATTAAAAGAAAAAAGAAAAGAAAAAAAAGAAAAAAAGTCTAAAAATGATAAAATAGTTATTGATTAATATGTCCGGTAACTTAGTACAACAACTAATAATACGTAATTAATTTGTTTTGTAAGTTGGGATGATATAATTAAATTAAAAAGGAGCTGGTATGGAAAGCATTCTAAAGAAATTACTTGCTGAAGAAAGCGAACTGCAGTTTTCACATTTTAATGAAGACACAGCTTATCAGATTGGGACCTGGCTTATTGAGACAGCCAAAAATGAAAAACTTCCGGTAACGATTGATATTAACCGTGCAGGGCGTCAGCTATTCCATGCCAGCAGACCTGGAACAGCATTAGATAATGATGAATGGATTAAACGTAAAGTTCGCTTGGTTTATCGATTTGGACACAGTTCATTTTATATGGGACAGTATTTGAAAAGTCAGGGTAAAACAATTGAAGAAAAATATTTATTATCGGAAAGTGAGTATGCACCACATGGAGGTTGTTTCCCTATTATTCTTAAAAATACCGGAATTATCGGAACTATTACTGTTTCAGGACTTCCCCAGGAGGAAGATCATAAGCTGGTAGTCAGAGCTATTAGGGATTATAAGAACAAGGAGAAATAATATGAGTTTAAATCCAATAATATCACTTTTGGGCAGAAGACTCCGTCTTGCTGTTATAGGCGGTGGTTCCGGGTCTTTTATCGGCGCTATGCATAGACAGTCAGCGCGTATGGATGACAGGTATGAAATAGTAGCAGGTGCGCTTTCATCTAATCCTGAAAAAGCTAAACAAGACGGACTAAATATTGGCATGTCTGAAGATCGTATATATAGTGATGCCATAGAATTAATAAATACAGAAGCTTCTCTTGAAAACGGTGCAGATGTTGTTGCTATCATGACTCCAAATGACAGCCATTACAAGTATGCAGCTGCAGCTCTGGATAAAGGAATTGATGTAATTTGTGATAAACCCATGACCAATACTCTTGATAATGCCGAAGCCCTTCACCAAAAAGTTGTGGACTCTGGATTGGTTTTTTGTTTAACGCATAATTATACAGGGTATCCTATGATTCGTCAGGCAAAAGCTATGGTAGAATCAGGTCAATTGGGTACTATTCGTTTGGTGCAGGTAGAATATGTTCAGGGTGGAAAAGCAGATGAAAATGATCCTGATCTAACAGGTGATTTACCCTGGAGGTTTGATCCGGTACGTGGCGGGCCTTCACTTGTTATGGGGGATATTGGTACTCATGCACATAATCTCATTCGTTTTATTACAGGAATAGAAGTAAATGAAGTAGCAGCAGAAGCAGGAGCAATTGTTCCGGGACGTGCAGTTCATGATTATGCCGGAGCATTACTGCGTTTTGATAACGGAGCACGGGGTATTTTTTGGGTAACTCAGGCTGCAGCAGGTGTAGAGAATTGTCTTAGGATTAGAATTAGCGGAACAAAAGGCAGCCTGGAATGGATGCAGGAATTTCCGCAATCTCTTACTTTTAAACCTTTACATGGCCCTTCTGAAATCAGGACACCTAATGGACCGGGAACTTTACCTTTGACAGCACGTTCCTGCCGTATTGTTGCAGGACATCCTGAAGGTTTTCCCGAAGGCTTTGCTAACATATATTCGGATGCAGCTGAAGCTATAGCTGCCAGACGATCCGGAAAACAAGCTGATCCACTGGCATTATTATTCCCCAATTCGTATGATGGTTTAATGGGTGTAAGATTTGTTCATAAAGTTATTGAATCCAGTAAAGCAAACGGAAAGTGGATAAAGTGCTAGGAAGCTTCATAGAATGATTCTATTTTTTATTCCCGGGAGCAAACTCTTTATTTAAAATCATTATTGCTTCTTTAATTTTTTTTACTTTTATTTTTTTATTTTTAAAGTCATTAACTGCTTTTTTTAATAAGAAATTCAAATCTTCTCTTTTAGTGTCTGCAATATACTTATTAACAAAATCAATATATTGTTCATGTTTTATAAGTGATAAAGCAAGGTACTGGGTCCTTTGAGAATTCAATTTATTTGTTATTTCAGATTTACTCATTCTTTCAAGATGTATAAAAGGTATTTTTTTAATAATTATTTGATTTAATTCTTTTTCTTCTTTAGCTTCACTTAACTCATAAAACAATTTATTTAATATGAATTTTGCTTTATCTGAAACGATTATTTTATCCTGATTAACTGTATCAAATAAACCGTACATTACAGATTTATTTATTGTTTCAAAATCTGCTGTTGTTTTAGAATTTACAAAAGATTTTTTGTAATTAAAATCATCAAGAGTATTTTTAGGTAAATATTTTATAAATCTTTGCTTGTCAAAATCTAATTCGATAATATGATTATTATTAATTTTTTCTTCTTTTATATAAAACAAAGATAAGACATCTTCTATCTTAAAATTTACTATTAAATAATTTTGTATTATTATCCTTAAATCTTTATTGTTGATTAAGTCCATGTACTGATAAAATGGGAAAGTCTGTATTTCTGTATCACTTAAAAGTACATCTTTAGTAAACATATTTTCTAAAACTGTATTAAAGTTTTTTGAAAAAAAAGAAGTATTTAATGATAAAACATGTGCAATCAAATTTTTAATATTTTTAACTATATGAGTGATTTCCCATTTTAGTATAAAAAGTTGGATTAAAGAGTTAATATAATTAGGTGAAGTATATATTCTACAATTAATTTTTTTCCCATTAATTATTAAATGTGAATGAAAACAATATTCTATATTATCATAAATATTTTTTTCAATTTTTGAACCGCCTTTTAAACTGATTTTAATATCAGGATTATTCATTTTTATCTTATGAAAACTTAATACATAATTTGAAATTG
>CAZYID010000234.1:3247-4854 GCA_964646595.1 uncultured Spirochaetales bacterium
TTTATATTCTATATAACCTTTATAATATTTGTTAACAAAATTTTCATTTAAAATCAGATTTAATGATGTTATTCCTTGATAATCATAATATGAACAAATAAAACCATTATTGATTTTTGTTAATTTGTTTTTATAATCTTTAAAGTCTATTTTATTTATTGTGACATCAATTTGTTTTCCTGTAAGATTTGTTAAGTTGTTTATAATACATTTTTTAATAATATTTTCTATATCATAAACAAACTTTTTATCTTTTTTTTTGAAACCGAGTAATTTAAACAGCCATTTAAAAAATTTGATCATTATTTATCTTTTTTTTTATTTTTTTTATCTGTATTAATATCCTGTGCTTCTTTTTCCGGAATAATTAATATCGGCATAATAACTGTCCATAAAATAAGTACTATAGATGCAATCCATGGTTTATATAAACCAAAATAACTAAAAGGACCAATGTTAAAAGAATAAACCCAAATCACAAATGCTATACAAGTTGTAATTATCTGAAGTCTATTTTTAACATTCTGTACACGCCATAAATAAAATGGAATAATTATTAGTATTATTGTTAGTATTATAATGTGCCCGGGTATTGATGCTTTGTCTGGAATAATACCGGTAATTATTAAGTATGCTGCAACAATTTCACCAGGTATTAAACGTAATAATTTATCAGTATAATTTTGATCGGTTTTTATTTCTTTATACATTTTATACTCCATTTTTTTATTTATTTTATTAATCGAAATATTAAACAATAACTAAATTATTTGCAAGGAATAAATGTGTTATCCCTGACAGGATGTCCTAAGGCCTGCGGCCTTAGATCCGCTTATTCTAAATGTCATTTATTTATTGTTGCACTTGTCATTTAATTATCTGCTGTAAATATGTTCCTCACAATAAACGTTAGATTTCGCTAAGAAGCTCAATATACGTTTATTGTGAGGAACATATTTAATCAGATAATTAGCTGGAAAAGGAAGAAAATGATTAATTAAAAAAAATACAAATTTTTTTCACATATTGTACCAAAGTACGATGTTTTATTTTTAATTTTTTTATATAATGTTTTACAATTTGTTTATAAAAAGTAATTGCTTTTAACATGTAAAAAGTATTTTCATTATTTTAAAAATTAGGATATGAAAATGCTTAAAATTAAATGTTTATTATTGCTATTTATTATTTTTTTTATTTTTAGCTGTAGTAAAAGATTATCGGAAGATGTAAATGATTATATAGGAGCCTGGAAAGGGGAAAATATTTTATTAAATATTAATGCGAATGGTTGTATTTCGTATACAAAATTTAATAATAGTTATTGTATGAACACAAGCGGACCGGTAAAATATATTGGAGATGATAAAATAATATATAGTGTTTTTTTTAAAAAAAGAACAATTAACATTCAAAAACCTCCGTATAAATCCGAAGATCAATGGAAAATGATTATTGAAAATGCAGAGCTAATACGAACAGTAGATGCGGGGTGGGGGATTTTGAAGTAATTGTAATTACTTGGACGGGGGGCCTAAAAGCCTGCGGTCTTTAATCTGCTTATTCTATATTTCACCATTAACTTTTTTCACTTGTCATGTAATTAT
>CAZYID010000235.1:0-4838 GCA_964646595.1 uncultured Spirochaetales bacterium
TATTTGATAGAAATACAGGTGAAAGAATAAAAAAAGATATTGCATTAGTGAATTAAAAACAGCTTCAAAATGCTAAATTTAAAAAGCTTTGATTTTAAATTTAGCATTTTTTATTTTTAAAGATTTCAATTAAATCAGGATATTCCTTTAAAACTTTCATTCCTGCTGTATTAAGCTTATATATACCCCTTTTAACTTTATCAAACCAGCCGTATATATTTTGATTTAACATTTGAGCAGCATTGTTATCTGCGCCTGAATTTATTAATTGTTTTGGAGATGATTCATTATGCTGATTCAATAAATATGCTATTTTAATTGATTTTTGTTTATATGCTGTAATCCGTTCTACAGTTGAAGGAGAGCCGCCTTTATTAAATTCTTTAAAGCGTCCGCTAATTTCTTTAATAATCTGAACTCTTTTTTTATGTTGTCTGCGTAAATTATATTCTTTCGGGTGTAATACAATTTCAATTTTTGTTTTAGTTTTCATTAAATAAACTAAAATTAGTCCTGTTTCCAGACGACGAAGCAGTCTTTTTATTCCTGAAAAATTATTAGGTACTCTTTTACCCTGACAAACAGGAATTGCAACATATACAGAATGAGTTATCTCTTTTCTTTTAACTGCCTGGATTAATAGGTCAACTGAAAAATTTTTTTTTAATTCGATAATTATAATTTCTTCATCTTTCTTTGCAACAATATCACAGTTTTTAACTTCACTATGGACAGAATAGCCCTGGTGCTCAAGATATGTTTTTATGGGTATAAATAAGTCTGATTCTTTCATTACATTGAATATCGTATTATTATTAAATAATATTTATTTATTTGAATGTAATGAATTTTTAATATTTACTAATTCAAAAATAAATTCTTTTGAGGAAATAATTTTATCTACAATTGAAACTAAAAAAGTTTCTTTATATTTTGGGAATTTAATAGTCAAAGGAAACATATGTTTTATAATAATATCTTTCTCTATTTTATTTAGAGTAAAATACTTCATTGCATTATGGTATGCATGAATAGAATGACTAAAAGCGTGTATTCTTTTTTTATTATTAATAGTTGGTTTTTCTATTCTCCAATCATAAAAGAAAAAATCATGAAGTAAAGCACCTCTGGCTGTTGATTTATAATCTAGTTTTAAAAATTTAGCAAACTTATAGCTTAATTTTGCAACTTTTAAAACATGATCATATATGGATGAATCATGATGCTTGTAATTTTTTAATTCATTAAATTTTTTATGATATAATATATCAGTTGTGATTTTATAAAACTCATTTTCATCATCTGATTTATCCAACAGTTTAATTTTAATATTTTTATTGTTTTGCATAACTGCCTTAAAAATCTTCATAAGATTATCCTGAAGATTTAATATTATATTTTTATTTATATTTGGGAATGCTTCTAAGACTCTCTTTTTCAATATGGAAACTTTTTCAAACTTCAACTTTGGTATATTTATAAAATTATTTTTTAAATTTGAAATATACTGTAAAATGGTATTTAAAAACTTTGCAGAATACAGAAAGTCAATCATAATATAAATAAATAAAAAACTATTAATTATAAAAAGAATATTATTTTTAACCTGCGGTATAATTTTATTAGTATATGGATGAAGAAATAATAAAACAATTAAAGTAAGCAGAGTCCAGTAAAATCCATGAAGAAGACAAATTCTTCCATTTAGATTAAAAGGCATATGAGAATAATCCCATAATTTTACATGAAATACTTCTTCTAATAATGCACCGGTATAATATTCAATAATATTTGCAATTATAGTGTAAATTAACAATCTAATTGCCAGAGGAATGAAACTTGAGATGTACTGATCAATAATTAGTAATATAACTGCACCAAAACCATACACAGAAACAAAAGGTCCAATTAAAAAGCCTGAATTTATTATTTTTTTATAATTTATGGTTTTATAAGCTGATTCTAAAATCCACCCAATAAAAGCATAAATAAAAAAATAAATTATCCATACCTGTAATCTAATCATTTTATAATCACCAATTTGAATAATTTTAAATGATCACTACAAAACTAAAATATAATAAATAAAAATTTATATAGTTCTAATTATTAAATCAGACATCTACTATAATATTTTTACTTAGTATTAATTATACTTCTTCTTTCTCTGTAAACATAGAAATAATTCATTTTATCATTTTTTTAACAGAATTTTTAAAGCCAATAATTTTTTTTATTGAATTATTTTTATTGTATTTTTATTTTGGTTGTTAGAAAAAAATTTTAATTTTAAGGCAGGGTTAAGCTATTTTATTAATCCATTATTTTTAATTACATTTTGATACCAATATCCGCTATTTTTTATTTTTCTTTCAAGTGTATTATAATCAACATAAACAATTCCAAATCTTTTCGCATATCCAAAAGACCATTCAAAGTTGTCAAAAAAAGACCATAGGAAATACCCTTTAATTGGAGCGCCACTTTCTATTGCTTTATAAAGTTCATTTATATGAGTTTTTAAATAATTAACTCTTTCCACATCATTAATTTTGCCGTCTGTATCAATTTTATCTTTAAAAGCAGCTCCATTTTCTGTAATGTAAATATCAATTTTTTTATAATCTTTTTTTATCCTTAATAATAAATCATACAATCCTTTTGGATAAACTTCCCAATTCATTTCTGTTTTTTCTACATTTTTTATATCAATAATTTTGTAGTTTAATATATTGGTTTCTGAATAACCGGCAACGTTTCTTATATAATAATTTATTCCTAAAAAATCCATTGGAGTACTTATTGTTTTTAAATCATTTTGAAAAATAAATGATAAATCAAATAATTTGTCATATTGTTGAAAAATATCCTGAGGGTATTCACCTTTCAGTACTGGATCTAAAAACCATCTGTTTATATAACCATCCAAGTTTTTTGCTGCTAATTTATCTTTTTCATTTTCACTCTCCGGATATATCGTATGAAGATTTAATGCAATACCAATTTTACCTTTATAATTTAATTCTTTATAATTTTTAACAACCTTTCCATGAGATAATAGTAAATTATGAGCTACTTTTAATGCAATATTCCAGTCTTTTTTCCCCGGAGCATGGATACCTAACTGATTACCAACAAATGCTGCAACCCATGGTTCATTATGTGTAATCCAGAATGAAATTTTATCACCTAATTCATTAAACACAAGATCTGCATATTCTTCAAAATATTTTACTGTATCATTATTTTCCCACCCACCGATATCCTGAAGTTTTTGAGGCAGATCCCAATGATATAATGTTGCCATTGGTTTTATACCGGCATTTATTAATTGATCTACTAATTTTTTATAAAAATCAATTCCTTTATTATTTTTTTCCCCTTTTCCATCCGGGAATATACGCGGCCAGGCAACAGAAAACCTGTAAGATTTAATATTTAACTCTTTCATTAATGCAATATCTTCTTTATAATTATTATAATGGTCAATTGAAACATCTCCATTTTCATTGTTAACAATATTGCCGTTTTTATGAGAAAAAGTATCCCATATTGATTTTCCTCTGCCATCTTTATCAACAGCGCCTTCTATCTGATATGATGCTGTAGCTGTTCCCCATACAAAATCTTCAGGAAAGATTATTTTATTTGTGTCCATTATATCTCCATTTGTTTTTGAATTTTATTTAATAACAAAATTATATTTTAATATGAAAATTATTTTATTTTATGTTAAAACAATTGTAAAGAATAATATATATATATATTATTAATTTTGTATGTTTTCTATAAATAATAAAATATAATAAAATAATGGAGATTAAAATGAATGGAAATATTTTAATTACAGGCGCTAGTAGAGGGATTGGATTAGAATTAACAAAAATATTTTTAAATAATAATTATAATGTATATACTCTGACAACCAGTATACGTGATGAATTAAAATCATTAGCAGAAAAATATCAGAACAAATTATATAATTATATTTGTAATGTTACAAAAGAACAGGAAATAATTGAGGCTTTTAAAGACATATCAAAAAGAACTGATTCAATAGATATTATAATTAATAATGCAGCAATTTTTTTAGAAGATAATAAAAAAGATTTAGATGAAATTAATTTTGAATCAATGAAAAAAACTTATGACGTTAATTCGATTGGGCCATTGAGAGTAATAAAACATTTTATACCTCTTTTAAAAATGGGTTCTATTAAACGGATAATTAATATTTCTTCAGAAGCAGGATCAATAAAAAATGCATGGAGAAAAAATGACTATGGTTATTCTATGTCAAAATCTGCTTTAAATATGGCTACTAAGATATTACAAAATAGATTCGAAAAAAATAATATAAAAGTACTGGCAATTCATCCCGGATGGGTTAGAACAGATATGGGTGGAGAAGAAGCCCCTATTTTACCTCACGAATCAGCAAAAAAACTTTTTAATTTAATATTAAAAAAATGGAATATTTCTGATCCGATTTATTATGATCTTGATGGAAAGGAGATGAATTGGTAGAAAAAATAAATATATTAATACTCTGCACAGGTGATAATCAGTATCATGACCTTGATAAAATTGGAGTGAGTTTAAAAAAAAAATTATCTGTGCAAAACTTTGATGTTTCTCTTTCTAATGATTTAAATTTTTTATTACATGAAAAAATAAAAAATTTTGATGCCATTGTATTATATGCGGTTGATGCAAAAACTTCTATTGATAAAATTAATAACCTTTTAAATGCAGTGAAAGGGAATCAACTTAATTATAGAGGCAAACCGGTTGGCTTTGTAGGAATCCATGGAGCTACAACTTCATTTAAAGATAAT